>JANWHV010000285.1 GCA_025450255.1 Chloroflexota bacterium
AACCGCGCGGCTTGTAGTACGCCGTGTAATTGGCATCAACCGCCGAAAAAATACTGACGCGGATCCGTTGCAGCCCCGCGTCGACGATTTCCTTGAGGCCGTTGGTATGCCAGCCATTCGTGTTTATGTTGATAAACCCTCCGTGCTCGCCATGGGCCGGCAAGCGCTCGCGGACCAAGCGCACGGCGCGGGCGATCGCTCGCCACCGATTCAGCGGATCGCCTTCGCAGCCCTGCCCAAAGCTTATGATCCGGTCGGGGCCGCCACTGAGATGCGCGATCGCGAGATCGGCAAGCTGCTCGGAGCTTGGGGCTATGCGCAGGCGCGCCTGCGGCGACGGCACGTCGCCCAGTTGTTCCGAAATGCAACCGACGCACTGGGCGGAACAGGTTGGCGAGGCGGGAAGGGCGCCCTCCCATCGTTCATAGAAGATATTCTGTGCCGTATAGCACCCGTACTCCAGCGCACAGGTACCCAGTTGGGCCAGCAATGGATCTCCAGGTGCATGCGCAAGTCGCGCATCCACGCGTGCCTTGAGATCGGGGGTGTTGTATTGCGCCGGATCCCAACTGCCCGGCGCGTCGATTGGCACGTACGCGGCGGAAAGGACGCCATCCACGGAGGCTACCGCGGTATAGCCGAAGAGCGGCAAACGATCGGCGCCCGCAATCTTTACATAGGACGGTAGACAGAGGCGAGCATAGCCGGTCGGCAGCAAGGCGCCAACCGCGACGTCGCGACCGGGCCTGAGTGTTTGGAGCTCACCACGAGCATCGTACCCCTGGGCTGTACAGCCTGGCAATTGGCACAGCGTAGCACCGGCAGGCAGTGGCGACCATACACGAGGTCGCTCTGATCCGTTGAAGGTGAGGCCCGCTGGGCGCAGCCGTGGGTGCTCCAGCAGCGTGCCGTCGGGTTGGGCATAGAGCAATCGAGCGCCTGGCATCAGTGCTATAATACAGGTTCCTGATAATACGGAGACGCCACTGTCACCGTAGGGTATAGTCATGTCTGGTGGAACTGGGGCGGGAGTCGGAGTTGATCAGTCGCTCAGACGTGGAAAAGGTTGCACTGCTGGCCCGCCTGGAATTGAGCGATTCCGAGCTGGACCGCATGACTACCGATCTCGGCGGCATTCTCGATCATATAGCGGCATTGGCCGGACTGCCTACCGATCATGTTAGTCCAACATCGCAGGTGCTTGATCTGCGCAACATTTTGCGAGACGACTCCGTGCGCCCCTCTCTGCCGATGGAGGCCGTTCTGGCTAACGCACCCGATAGAGAAGACGGTAGCTTCCGCGTGCGGGCGGTCCTCGAGTGATGAGCCGCCAGTCCTTACCATTGCACGCATTGACAATTCACGAAACATCGGATCTCCTGGCGAGCGGCCAGATAACGGCGCGTGAGCTGACGGCGTCGGTGCTCGATCGCATGAGCGATGTCGACGATCGTGTCAAGGCGTTTATCACGCGGCTCGAGGATCGCGCGATGTTTCAGGCCGAGGAAGCGGATCGCCGGATCAGACGCGGCGATCGCGGTGAACTGCTCGGCATTCCAATCGCGCTGAAGGATGTACTGTGCTTGAACGGCGAACGGACTACCGCCGCGTCCCGCATTCTGGAACACTTCATTCCTCCCTACTCCGCCACGGTGGTAACGCGCCTGGAGGAGCAGGGAGCGGTGTTTATCGGCAAGACGAATCTCGACGAATTCGCCATGGGCAGCTCGACCGAGCACAGCGCGTTTTTCCCGACGCACAATCCCTGGAACCTCGACACGGTGCCAGGCGGGTCAAGCGGCGGCTCAGCGGCGGCGGTCGCGGCGGACATGGCACTTGGCGCGTTGGGCTCGGACACCGGCGGATCGATACGTCAGCCCGCGGCCCTGTGCGGCGTGGTTGGCTTCAAACCCACCTACGGCCGCGTGTCGCGCTATGGGTTGCTTGCCTTCGCGTCGTCGCTTGACCAGATCGGCCCGTTTGCGAAAGACGTGACCGATTGCGCGATCATGCTGCAAGCTATCGCCGGTCACGATCCGCTGGATTCAACCACATCACCGCTACCAGTGCCCAACTATACAGCAGCCCTTCAGGCTGATTTACGGGGCGTCCGGCTTGGCGTACCGAAGGAATACTTCGTGGAAGGCATGCAGCCGGGGATGGACGAGATCGTTCGCGGCGCCATGGACGCGCTCAAGGCGCAAGGCGCCGACCTGGTGGAAGTATCGCTTCCGGCCACGCCATACGCGCTACCGACGTACTATATTATCGCGCCGGCGGAAGCGAGCGCGAACCTTGCGCGCTACGACGGCATAAAGTACGGCTACTCGGCCGGCGCCGCCAGCATGTGGGAAAACTATGGCCGCACGCGCGGCCGTGGCTTTGGCGCCGAGGTAAAGCGCCGCATCATGCTCGGCACATACGCCCTATCCGAAGGATACGCGGATCAATACTACCGGCAGGCGCAGAAGGTGCGAACGGTGATTAAGGCGGAATTCGATGAAGTGTTCCGCTCTTGCGACGCCTTGGTGTCGCCGGTTTCGCCCATCGTCGCCTTTAAATTGGGCCAGAAATTGCACGACCCGTATCAAATGTATTTGTGCGACGTGTGTACGTTGCCGGCAAACATCGCGGGCATCCCAGGCATATCGGTGCCGTGCGGCATGTTGGATGGCTTGCCGGTAGGCTTGCAGGTTTTGGCTCCCGCCTTTGACGAGATGACCGCGCTCCACATCGCCTACGCATTCGAGCAAAGCGGCCATTTCACACCAGGAAAGCCAGATCTGTAACGACGTTTCATTCATCCGCTATGGAGCGCGCCCACAGGCGCCGGGGATGAATAGCCAACAGGCAGCTACGAGAAAAGACGAGGGAGCGAACATGGCCTGGGAACCCGTTATCGGGCTTGAAATCCATGCACAATTGCTTACCAGGAGCAAGATGTTTTGCGGCTGCAGCGCGGCATACGCGGACGCGGCGCCCAACTCGCATGTCTGCCCAGTGTGCGCTGGTATGCCCGGCGTGTTGCCCGTGGCGAATCGCGAAGCAGTGCGGTATACCTTGATGACCGCGCTCGCGCTTCACTGCGAGATTCCTGACTTCAGCAAATTTGACCGGAAGAATTACTTTTATCCTGACTTGCCGAAGGGCTACCAGATTTCGCAGTTCGATCTGCCGCTGTCGCGCGGTGGTTTCCTGGATATTGACCTCGACGGCACGTCGAAACGAGTGGGTATCACGCGCGTGCACCTGGAGGAAGATACCGGGAAGTCGATCCATCCGGGCGGCGGATACAGCCTGGTGGATCTCAATCGCTGCGGCATCCCGCTCATGGAGATTGTCAGCGAGCCGCATCTGCGTTCCGCCGAAGAGGCGAGGCGATACTTCATGCGCATCCGCAGCGTGCTGCTATATCTCGGCGTCAACAACGGCGACATGTCCAAAGGCTGTCTGCGATGCGACGCAAACGTGTCGGTCCGTCGCGCGGGAACGACTGAATTCGGCACCAAGACCGAGATTAAGAATATGAACAGCTTTCGCTCGGTTAAGCTCGCGATCGAGTACGAGATTGCGCGCCAGATCCGGGTTCTGGAGGGCGGCGGCGGCGTCCGGCAAGAAACCTGGGGCTGGAACGAAGATGTCCGGCAGACACAGTTGCAACGAAGCAAGGAAGGCTCCCACGATTACCGATATTTCCCCGAGCCCGATCTGCCGCCGTTGGTGATCGAACGCGCCTGGATTGAGGAGATTCGGTCCAGCCTTCCCGAGATGGCCGGCGATCGCGCGGCGCGACTGGTCCGAGAATACGTGCTCTCGGACGCGGACGCCAACCAATTAACGACATCTCGGGCCATGGCGGACCTGTTCGAGCATACGGCCGCGCTTCTGGAGGGGGAAAAACGCGAGGCGGCTAAATGGCTGTTGGGCGAATTCCAGCGTTTGCTCAACGAAAGCGGCCTGGAGGCCGAGGAGCAGGCGACTGTTCGCCCCGCCGGACTGGCCGCCCTGATCAAGATGGTCGAGGTCGGGGAAGTGAGTTCTACGGCCGCCAAGACGGCATTCGAACAATACTTCCGCACGGGCGAGGATCCGGTGGCAATCGTCGCCGACCTCGGCCTGCGCCAGGTGAGCGACCGGGCCAGCCTTGAGCCATTCGCGCGCAAGGCTATCGCCGAGAACGCGAATGCCGTGGCGGACTATAAGCGCGGCAAGGCGCAAGCCCTCGGACGCATGGTCGGCGCGGTGATGAAGGAGATGCGCGGCGCGAACCCGTCACTGGTCGGCGAATTGTTGCGTGAGCTCATTAACGAACAGGCTGAATAGGACGGCAACGCCGGCATGACGGATCCTTTGCAAGGCACGAGCGCGACTGACATGGAACTGATGGCGCCGATCCAGGGTGGCCAGATGCTGGCGCGCCTTTCCGGCCAGGTAGTCTTCGTACACGGCGGTATCCCCGGTGAGGTCGTCACCATCGGCGAGGCGGCGCGCAAGCGAGGATATTTGGAGGCGGACGCGGTAGCGGCTGCAAAAGTCGTCGCGTCCAGGGTCGAGCCGGCCTGCCCGTTCTTTGGCGAAAACGGGCGCCGGCGCGGCAGCCTGACCGCGCCCGCGCCCGTGCAAGGCTCCGTCTGTGGTGGATGCCAGTACCAGCACATTGCGTACGAGAAGCAACTGGCAATCAAATCTCAAGTCCTACGCGAGCAACTGCGCAGAGTCGGCAAGATCATCGATGCACCGGCACGGGAGATGGAACCGTCGCCGTCACCCTACAACTATCGAAACAAAGCGTCGTGGCTCATTACCGAGGATGGCGAGTTGGCATATCACGAGGCGCGAAGCCACCAGGCCGTGCCGGTATCAGAGTGTCACCTGCTTTCGGCAAGTGTCCATCGGGTTTTTGATGATCTTCGCGTCGCTTCGACTGAGATCGGTATAGGAGGTCTCGTGCGAGGCATCGAGGCACGGACGCTGCCCACGCGAGACGGGGAGCGCGGCAGCCTGCTGCTCACGCTCGACGCCGCGACATCCGTGGCCGAGGCAGTCGCCTTGGGAGAAGCGCTCCTCGACGCGTGCCCGACTATCCATGGCGTCACCGCGGTCACAAGCGATCGGGATTCCGCGCCGGCGACGCTCGCGGGCGATGCGCGTATTCATGCCGCGTTTGGGGATGAGCAATTCTGGTTGTCGCCGACCACCTTTTTTCAGGTGAATACGGCGGTCGCCGAGGCCATGTCACGCTACGTGCTTGGCCTGCTTGGCGCTGTCGAAGGCAAGCTCGTCGCCGATGTCTACAGCGGAGCTGGTGTGTTCACGCTGCCAATCGCTCGACAGGCCGATGCCGTGATAGCGATTGAGGTCGACGCCGTAGCGGTGGCGGATGCGCGCGACACTATGACGCGCGAAGGTCTGGAAAATATTACGCTGCTGCATGGCGACGCCGGGTATAACCTCCGATCGCTATTGCCTGGCAGCGCGCACGTCGTGATAATTGACCCGCCGCGTAGCGGCTGCTCGCCGGAAGTGTTGCGGCAATTGGCACGAGTCAAAGCCCCACGCTTGATCTACGTATCGTGCGATCCGGCGACGCTGGCGCGGGACCTGCGGTTCTTAATGGACCATGGCTATCAACTTGAATCCGTACGACCGTTCGACCTGTTCCCCCAAACAGCCCACATCGAAAGTGTGTCGACGCTGAAGCTGCCCCGAAAGCTTCAGGCACGGCGCTGATACGCGGTATGCGCGCGGCCCCGGCCGATGTCGCTAGCCACCCCAGACGGGTACTTGTCAGGGCGCTGCTTCCATTGTATGGTGCGAAGGCGGAATGCCTCGGATTGGCTATAGCATGGTGCTCGATAAGATGGACAACCAGCCCCAAACACCCACTGAAGAGAATGAAGGCGCGCTCGTACTGAATGATGAGGCCCTTGACGCGGCAATCGAAACGAAGCGGGCGAGTGCCGGCGAATACGAGCGTGCCTTCATCAAGGCTCGGCAACTCTTTGATGCCGAGCGTCGCGCCTTACGAGCACTGGAAGAGGAGCGCAATCAACGGCAGTTACGGGCGGCTGGTCTTCCCGCGCCACGGGAGGCTGCTACGAAGCCGCGCCGCAAGCGAAGCACGACCGGGATGGACGCGGTGCTCGGCCGGGACGGCATTGACCCCAATGCGCCGTTAAGCGCCTTCTTCCTGATGTCGCTACAACGCCAGGAAATCATTCTTAACCCAGCAGGGGAGCGGGACGCTCAAACCCTTGCATTTGTAGACAAGGAGACACAGAGCTTGCTTGAAGCGCGGACGTTTGGCGAGGCGCGTGTATTGCTCGAGCAGGGGCATGCCCTGGGCAGGCCCGGCGTGCCGCTCCAGCGGCAGGCTGCGTGGTATGTCGATCAGGGCAAGACGGGTTGGTTGCGACTCGACCAGATATTTGTAGAACAACGACTGGAGGGCGTCTAATGCCTACCGCATGCTCACGGTTCGTTGGAGCGTTCGCGGCGGTGCTCCTTCTGGCAACGTGCCTGCTGCCGGCGCGAGCGGCCGACACGGACACGATTACGATCAAGAACGCGACGGATTTGCTGCTGCCGGCGGAAGACGCGCCCGCTGGTTTCACCGTGAATCTTGCAAATGGCCGCCCGATCAACAACGCGATGCTGCTGACCGTGCTCGGCAAGCACATGAGCTACGTCTTTCATAAAGATGGCTGGACAACCGGCTATCACGGATGGCTTGACGCAAACGATCCGACGGGTGACGCATTCGTCACGTATGACTTTTACGGCTTCAAGAAAAGCGCGGGCGCCCGCGCCGCCGTTGCATCGTATCTGGGATTGGTGCTTGGGGTGCAAAATACCGTGAACGACAGCAGGTTGCCGAGCAATGCCACGGTGTTTATCGACGGCACGGGAACATACGACCCCAACGGGCAGCCGTTTACGGTCGTGGAAATTGTGTTCCAGGTTCATAACGTGCTGGCCGACGTCACGGGCTATTATGCCGGTGGCGATTCCAGCGCCGCCGACGCGGCACGCGCTACGACAATTGCCGCGACGGCGGGCCTGTCAGATTGGCTGCAGGCGCAATCTCATCCTGCCCAGTCGTCGCTAATATGGCCTCTCGTCCCCATGGCGCTGCTCATGCCCGGCCGTCGCTTTTCATTCAGGCGGCACGGAGCCTGAGATGCGCTGTTTGCGCTGCGCTCTCGACTATCCATCCGACGCGCAGTACTGCGATAGGTGTGGCCGCGCGTTAAGTCGGCCGCCAGGATCGAGGGCGCCGGTTACCAAGGTTGAAGACCGCGAAGATCGAGAGTCACGGTTCATGTACTCTACGTTCGCCCCACCCGCGGCCGAGCACATCAATACACGGCTCACGCCCCAAGCGCCTCCGAAGCCCCCGCTGCCGCCAACGTACGCGCCAATCGAGACGACAGTAGCAGCTTCTCGGCAGCGTGCCTTGCCCCCATCGGTGTATCTGGCGCGGCCGGCCGCTTCCGAGCGCGGTCGTGGCGCCAACCGCCCGTCTCCACAAATGCCACCAACGCCGGCGAGCGCTGGCGGACCGGAAAATCGCGCGGAGGCAGGCGGGCTGCACGCTCTCACCGATGAGTCCTGGGCAGCTATCACCGCCTTGCCGAATCGCGCCGAGCTTACTCCACATGCCGGCAGTCCACCTTTACCCACATCGGCGCGGCCACTACCGATCGTGCCCGAGCCAATAACGAATGGCGATTCAGATGCGCGCGCTAATGCTTTCATCGAGCCGAGGTCGGATACCGCATCGCGGCTCCGCGCCAGACTCGAGGCGCCGGCGTCCACGTCGGGCCGCGTGGTTAGCGGTGCGTTTCCCGACGATCCGCACGGCGACACGGCAACTATCGCTCAACCGCCCGCATTGCGAAAACTGAAAGCCACCGCCGTCGATACGGACGTGGCAATATGGCGACGGCCCGCGCCTGGCCGCAAACGCAGAACAGTGACGCGCGGACGCATAGCCGCAACGGCAATTGTCACGCTGGCCATAGCGGGCGGAGCGGCCGGTTACCACAGGTACGGGGCATACTCCGATGACGTGAAGGCCGCTCAGAGCCTCTCCAGCCAGGGTCAGTATGCGAAGGCCGAGGCGAAGTTTCACCAAGCGATCGATGAATGGCCAATCAACAGCGATGCCAAGAGCGGTTTGACGTCGGCTGAGTCGGCACTGTACGCACTGACGCAACAGGGAAAGGCGCGGCTGGATACCGGCACTGTTCGCGCGAATATGTTCAAGGCGCGTTCGGTGGCTCGAAGTCAGGTGGCCGCTCAGGCAGATGCGACTGCCGCCGCAAGCAAGCAA
>JANWHV010000286.1 GCA_025450255.1 Chloroflexota bacterium
CGATCTCCTCGTCGCCGCCGGCCGGGTGCCGAACACGCAGGGCGCCGGACTCGAGCATGCCGCGGTAGCGCTGGACGAGCGCGGCTATGTCAAGGTCAATGAGCGCCTGGAGACGACCGCCCCGAACGTCTGGGCCATGGGCGACTGTGCGGGCAGCCCGCAATTTACGCACGTCGCCTTCGACGATTTCCGGATTGTGCGCGACAACCTGAGCGGATTGAACCGCACGACAGGCAACCGCGTGGTGCCTTTCTGCATGTTTACCGATCCGGAGCTCGCACGCGTTGGCTACAACGAATCCGAGGCAAAGAGTCTTCATATTGCATACCGCGTCGTCACAATGCCCATGGCGGCCGTGCTGCGGACAAGGACGCTCTCCGAGCCGCGCGGTTTTCTGAAGATGCTGATCGAGCGGGACAGCGATCTCATGCTCGGATTCATGGCATTCGGCGCTGAAGCGAGTGAGATTATGGCAGCGGTGCAGACGGCCATGCTTGGGCGGCTGCCATACACCATGCTCCGCGACGCCATATTCACGCACCCGACCGCGGCCGAAGGACTGGGCGGCCTCCTGGCGAAGGGTCCTCTTCCCGCTTAACTGACATGAGAAGCGAACTGCTCCTCCGTGGGCTCCGCTCAACAGTACCACGCTTCGCTCAGTCGCGGCGCCGGCGCTGTTAGCGGAGCCGATACGGCCCGCGCGCCATGGCGTTTCCGCGGCGTGGCGGGTCCTCGATGCGGCTCCGCCGGCGCCGATCGCTCCTGGCCCATGTCGGCTGCCCGGCTTCGTGGCGATGCCGGTTCCCCCGCCGCCCGCGCCAGCGCCCGGATCTGATCGAAGGTCGCGCGCCGATCCGTGCCGGCTGCCGCGCCCCGTTGTACCGCCTCCCGTACCGCCCGATAGAGATCGTCCACGCGCCGGTCTGGGTGCTGCCAGGGGTAGCACAGCGCCGGTTCATCGAAGGCCCCCACCAGCCGCTGGACCTCCGGTAGCTCTAGCAGCAGCGAGCCCTCCGGGATCAGCAGCCGGATCGCATATTGGATTGGCGCTATGCTCTCCACCAGCTCCAGCTCCTCGATGAGCGCGAGCAGATCGCCGTACCCGTCCACCGTCGTCCAGGGCGTGAAGGTCACGAAGGTGGGGTTGAGCGCGATGCCTGCCTCCCGGCAGAGCGCGACGGCACGCGCGAAGTCCGCCCGTGTGTGGCGCTTGTCGAAGATGGCCAGGATAGCGTCATCCACCGCTTCCACCGCGCTGGTGATCAGCAGGCACCCCGTCTCGCGCAGCAGGGGGAGGAGCCTGGCCTGCTCGAGCAGATGCTCGATCTTGATCGTCACATCGTAGGTCAGGTCGGGGAAGCGCTGGTGCAGCGATCGCGCGATGCGCATGGCGTGCCCCGGGCCGTTGAAGAAGTCCGGATCGCCGAAGCTGATATGGCGCGCTCCCGCGGCCACCTGCTGGGCGATGTCCTCCAGCACGATCTCGGCCTGCACCACGCGGAAGACGCCGCCGTACACCGGCACGACTGGACAGTGGCGGCAGCGGTGCTTGCAGCCGCGGCTGGCCTCGGTGTAGCCCACGGTCCGCCGCTCGCCGTCGCCCAGGTCCAGGTACGCGTAGCGCGCCAGATCGGGTAGCCCGGCACGGTCCGGCACCAGGAAGGCTTGCTTCGCCAGTGAGACGACCGGAACCGGCCGTGCCGGAGAGCCTTGCTCCGCGCCCTCTTGCAGCCGGGCAGCCAGTGCCGCCAGCCCAGCCTCGAACTCGCCGCCCAGGATCGTGCCGGCGCCCAACGCTCGCAGGTACCGCTCATTCATTGGCGCGTACAGCCCGAAGAAACAGAGATGCGCCCTTGTATTCACCGCCCTGACCCGCGCCGCCATCGCTGCCGCCAAGCGGGTCGCGGTGTGCATCGGCACGTGGAACGCCACCAGGTCCGCGGCGGTGATTGCCTCGTCCCGCGGCTGCTCGACCGCCAGGTCCAGGCAGGTCACCACCGCGCCCACGCTCCGCAGCCATGCCGCTGCCGAGGCCATGCCGAAGGGCTGGCGTCCCAGTTCATAGGTGGCGATCAGCAGCACGTCGATCGGCTTACCGCTCATTGCCCGCTCCCGCCGCCGCGAAGTCTTATTCGTCGTGGTCTGTCCAGTATACCCAGGCTCAGCGGGCCGATCTGTTGCCCACGGCAACTACTCCTTGCGCGGATCGCCGAAGGGGACCGCCCATGCCCATAACGCGATCCGTCACCCTCACCTCAAATCTAGCTTGCGTGTCGGCGATGCCCCACGGCAGTGGCCCGGCCGCGATCGGGCATGTCGCCCGTGGCGGGAGGCAGCGACAGGTTTATCCACCCAAGCCGTCATATTTGTCGTGATGCCGTACCCAGTACTGCGGGTTGTCATGGCCTGCCTCATCGCGCCCCTTGGGGACCAGATCGAGGAACTGATAGGCGCCATTTACCATGTCGATACCGCGCGCATAGGCCGAGTAGGTATGGAACACATTCCCGTTCTGGTCCTTGTAGAACACACTGATTCCTTCACGATCCGCCAACCCGGGGTTGGCCGGCGCGTAGTTGTGGAAGGCTTCTCCTCTTGCCAGCTCTTCCGGCGTAAACGACACATGGTAGTCATGGTTGAAGTCGCTGTCGAACGAGGAGACCCAGGTGAAGTTCCAGCCCATGCGCCGCTTGAATGCTTCCAGCTTACCGAGTGGCGCTCGCGAGACGGCGACGAAGCGTACATCGCGCTGATTGAGGTGCATGGGAATGCCGTTGAAGTTGTCGGCCCAGAACGAGCAATGCGGGCAGCCCTCCTCGTCACTGGGGTCGAACATGAAGTGGTAGACGATGAGCTGGCTCTTGTCCGCAAACAAGTCGGACAGACTGACTTTGCCGGTTGGTCCCTCAAAGACATAGTCCTGGTCGACGCGCTCCCAGGGCAGATCACGGCGGGCCTGGTTCAACTGGTCCCGCAGGCGCGTGAAGTCCTTCTCCTTTGCCAGGAGCTGTTTGCGGGCCTCAAGCCACGCCTCTCGCGACACGACTTTGTGGTCCTCCATGTTGCGAACTCCTTTCTTACCGTGGCTCCAGGTACGCTGCCAGGTGCTCGATAATCTGTGTCCAGCCTCGGATATGCTTCCGCACCGCCTCCTCGTCCGGCAAGAGCGTCTGCGTGAGCGTCAGCTCGGTCTTATCTCCCAGCGCGCGCAATTCCACGATCACCAGCGTGTCACGATGCTGCGTCTGCCGCGATCTCCAGGTAAAGATCAGCTTTTCCGGCGGTCTGACTTCGCGATAGATCCCCGTATGGACCGAGTGCTCACCGTCGACGAGCATATCGACCCGAAAGGCGCCGCCCACGCGCACATCCAGTTCGGCTAGGGCAACCGACACAGCTTCAGGGCACATCCAGTGCCGCACGCTCTTCGCCGTCGTCCAGGCGTCGAAGACTGCCTGGCGGCTTGCGGACAAGACCCGTCTAACGATCAGCGCCCGCGGATCGCCGTGTTGGGCAGGATCCATTTCCGCTCCTTGCGTTACGTACCCTCGTCGTGCTGCTCGGTCAGGAAGTGTTCGAGCGCATCCAACCGCCGCTCCCAGTAGGGACGATAGTAGTCGATCCAGGCGCCGGCCTCGCGCAGCCGCATAGCATCCAGCGAGCAGTGGTGTGTCCGCCCCTGGATGTCGCGCTGGATCAGTCCCGCCTGCTCGAGTACTTTCACATGCTTGGAGACGCCGTTGAGCGAGATGTCGAACTGCTCGGCGATCTCCAGGATGGTGGCGCTGCGATCGGCCAACCGCGCCACGATCGCCCTGCGTATAGGATGCGCCAGGGCGTGGAACGCACTGTCCAGGCCAGCCTCCGAACATTCAACCATATAGATGAATATAGCGGTAGCGGCGCCATGCGTCAAGGCCAGTGGCCCACATGACCCTAGTCCAGTATCACCCGCGCGATCGGCTGCCCGACCACCACCAACCCGCCTTCCTCCACCAGAATCGCCTCCAGCAGACCGCTAACGGGCGACTCGATCTCGACGTTAGCTTTCTCGCTCAATACCTCGGCGATGACCTCGCCGGCGGCGACGCGGTCGCCCGGCTTTTTGAGCCAGGCGGCCAGCGTGATTTCCACGCCGGTGCCTACCTCTATATCGGGCATCGGGATCTCTCTGCTGTCGCTCACGATGAAGCGCCTCCAATGCTATCGGTCAGCCAATCCTCCGTGGCCAGGGTGTCCGCGAGATCGTCGAGGAAGCGCCCCGCCGGCACCCCGTTGACGATGCGGTGGTCGTAGGTCAGTACGATGGGCAGGATTGGCCGCGCCGTCCAGCCCCGATCGGAGTCATCCGGCATCATAGTAGGCACGACGCGGCCAATGCCCAGAATGCCGGTCTGGCCGGGCGTGACGATCGGAGTAGCCCATACCACGCTGCGCAACATACCGTAGTTGCTCAGCGTGAAGGTGCCGCCGCGCACGTCGGCGAGGGACAGCTTTCCTTTCGTGGCGCGTTCGCGCAGCGCGCGCAGCTCATCGGCGATAGCATCCACGCCCTTCTGGTCGGCGTGTCGTATGGTCACGGCCACCAGGTCATCCGAGGGGAGGGCGAGCGCGACCGACAAGTTGACCTCGGCCAACTCGTGGATCGTATCGCCCGCGAGCGTGGCGTTGAGTCGCGGGTGGCGGCGCAAGCAGCGCGCGGTGGCCGCGATCAGCAGGTGTGTCAGGCTCACTGCCGCGTTTCGCTCGCGCAGCCGCTCCAGCGCGGCGAGCAGCGCGGTTGCGTCAACCTCGGCCATGGCGGTGACGCTTGCCGTGGTCTGGCTGCTCTCCGTCAGCCGCTGCGCCACCGTGCGCTGCAGCCCGCGCAACGGGATGCTGCGCGCTACGGCAATGCCATTGTGCGTGGCCGCGCTCTCCGCGTCGCTCATATGCCTCTCCCGCCCATCACCTCACGTATCGCCGCCGCGATGCGATCGGCATTCGGCAGCACGAGCGGGCGGAGTGGCCCGCTCGGTATGGGGACGGCCGCCGCGCCCACGCGCCGGACCGGCGCCACGAGGCTCTCGGCGGCGTGCTCGACCACCGTGGCCACGATCTCGGCGCCGAAGCCGCCGCCAACCCACGCCTCGTGCGCGGTGACCAGGCGACCGGTGCGCCGGACCGAGGCGATCACCGTCTCCTGGTCCCAGGGCCGGAGCGTGCGTGGGTCGATCACCTCGGCCTCGATTCCCTCGCTCGCCAGGGTCGCCGCGGCGCGCAAGGCCAGGGGCACGGTCGAGCCCAGGGCGACGACGGTCACGTCGCGGCCGGCACGCGCCACGCGCGCCGCGCCGAAAGGCTCGACATGCTCGCCCACCGGAACCTCGCCACGCGGGCCGTGCGCGAGCGACATCGCCTCGAAGAAGATCACGGGGTTGTCGTCGCGGATGGCCGCGATCATCAGGCCCTTGGCGTCCGCTGGGGTCGCCGGCATCACGACCTTGAGGCCGGGCACATGGGCGAACCATGCCGAATAGTCCTGCGGGTGACCGCCGTATGGCCCGTCGCCGACGCGCGTACGCACGACAACTGGGACGCGCGCCGTGCCGCCGGTCATATAGTGGAGATTCGGCGCCTGGTTGATGAGTTGATTCATGGCAGCCGGCAGGAATTCGCCGAAGCTGATCTCCACGATTGGCCGGCGCCCAAACAGGGCGGCGCCGATCGCGGCGCCGGCCATCGCCGACTCCGAGATCGGCGCCTCCAGGATGCGCGAGGGCCCGAACTCCTCATACAGCCCCCTGGCGCCCTGCATCGAGCCGCCGAAGGGGCCGATGTCCTGGCCAATGACGAATACCCGTTCGTCGCGCCGCATCTCCCCCGCTATCGCCTCGATAATGGCGCCCGTCATGGTGAGGCGTTGGGTCGTCGGGATAGCGGACGCCTCTCCGGTCGTCGCGGTCATGCGTAAACCTCCTCAAGGCCAAGCTCGGACGGCCCGGCCGCGGGCTCGGCACGGGCGCGCTCGATCGCCGCCGCCGCCTCGCGCGCCGCCGTGGCGCGGATTGCCTGGAGCGCGTCCGCCGTGGCCGCGCCGCGCGTGAGCAGGCGCTCGGCGTAGAGATCGAGCGGATCGTCACCCCTGCTCTCCTCCGGTGTGCGGTACGCGGCCTTGTCGGCGGCGTTGTGTCCGCCGGCGCGGCGCGTGCGCGCCTCGATCAGCGTCGGCCCGTCCCCGGCTCGCGCTCGCGCGATCGCCTCGGCTACCGCGTCGCGGACCGCCTCGACGTCGAGGCCGTCGACGGTGACCCCTGGAATACCGTATCCCGCCGCACGGTCGGCCACTGAGACGCGCAGGTAGCTGGACGCCCGCTGTGAGATGGCCCAGCCGTTGTTCTGACACACGTAGACGATCGGAAGTTGCCAGATCGCGGCCAGGTTCACGTTCTCATGGAAGTCGCCCCGATTCGCGGTCCCGTC
>JANWHV010000287.1 GCA_025450255.1 Chloroflexota bacterium
GATCCACGACCGGCGACGACGT
Organism: Chloroflexota bacterium; assembly: GCA_025450255.1. The sequence continues at coordinate 23 of JANWHV010000287.1, forward strand.
GGTGTAACACGACGAGTCGCCGTTGTTGACGCGGCAGGCGCCGGGGCCATACTGTCGCTGCCACAACGGCGATCCGTTCCGGGCGTCGAGGGCCAGAATGCGGCCATCGCCGGTGGTGAGGAACAGCACGTCACGCGTGCCGTGGGAGGTGGCGACGCGCGCCTGGTAGGCGGGCAAGCCGTCCGCCACATCGGGCAACGACACGCTGAATATGCGTTGCAGCACGGGGTCCGTCGCGCCGGTTGCCAGGCTCTTCGCCCGCGCCGCAAGCACAATGATGCCCAGGATAATCGCCGCCACGGCCAGCGTCGCCAAACGGCGCCGCCTGGACTGTCGTCCATACCACCGAAGCCTCATCGCGATTCAAGCCTTCCAGCTACGCCACTCGATTCTATACCATACCATCGGGGGGACGCGTGATATACCCGATCGGCGCCAGCAGCCACATACTCATAGGGTAGCTGAGCGGCGGCTTCGTTCTGAGATACGTCCACTCAGGCACGGCGGAAGCAGTGGCCGCTATGGATTCCGCTCCGCCGCGACGATCACGTCGGTTTGGCTGAAGTCGGAACCCTTGAAGAGCAGCGGTTCGTTGAGATCCTTTGCCAGTGCGTATGCGAAACAGTCGCCAAAGTTGAGTTGCGCGGGATGGCCACTGCCCTTGCCGAAGTCACGATATGCCTGGCGAGCAAGATGGGCTTGCGCCTCTGTTACCGGCGCGATAATGATATGCGCGACTCGCAACAGTTCATCATATCTACGGCTGGCGACCGGATCGCGGCCGCTATCGATCACCGCGCCGACTTCTACAAAGTTGGCCGCGGATATACGCCGCTCCTCGGTATCGACAATCGCGCGCGCCATGGTCGATGCCTCGGGTTCGTCGCGGAGGATCGCGATGAGCGCCGAAGAATCAACAATCAACGCGGTAGCCCTCGTTCGTCATAGAGCATCTTGCCATGATCGATCGAGCGATATGGCTCGGGCAAATGCGCGGCGCAATCCTTGCCGATTGCCAGCAGCCGCGCCGCCAGATCGGGTTGTCGATCGGCCTGGACGCGTTCAAGACGCTCGCGCAGAGCAATCGTGACGGCAGCCGTCTGGCTCTCTCCGGTCAGTTCAGACAGCTCGCGGGCGAGCCTATGAGCCTCGTCGTTCTTGATATTCATGCTCATGATGCTACCATTCTACCATTCATTTGTTCTAGTATACCGTCGCCGTGCGATGAAAGGCCGTGACCATCCACCAGAACAATTCGCGTCACGTTCCATGTATCAGGCCCGCGCCCGGCGATCGCGTCGGCCCGCTTCCGGGCAGAGCGCTCGAGGTGTTCCTCGCCGCCCTGCGCCTCGGTTTGACCTCCTTCGGCGGCCCCGTCGCGCACCTCGGCTATTTTCGCGCCGAGTACGTCGAACGGCGCCGCTGGCTGGATGATTCACGGTACGCCGACCTGGTTGGACTGTGCCAGTTCCTGCCCGGACCCACCAGCAGCGAGCTGGGCATCGCCATCGGCATTACGCGCGCGGGCCTCATGGGTGGCCTGGCGGCCTGGCTCGGTTTCACCGTCCCATCGGCCGCGGCGCTTACTATCTTCGCCGCCGTGGCGCGGCACGGCGGTGTTCTCGGCGCCGGCTGGCTGCACGGGCTCCAGCTCGTGGCGGTCGCCGTGGTGGCCCAGGCGATCTGGAACATGGCCCGCACCCTGACCCCGGACTGGCCCCGCGCCACGCTCGCTATCCTGGCGGCACTCGTCACGCTGGTCTGGCCTTCGCCGGCCACGCCCGTCCTGGTAATCGCCGCGGCGGGATGTATTGGATGGCGGCTCTTCCCTACGCCCGATGTACCTGCTGATGGCCACGCGAAACTCCGCGTCAGCCGGCCCCTGGCGATCGGCGCCTGGGTGCTGTTCTTCGGGCTGCTGGTGGGACTGCCCCTGTCGCGACACCTCGCGCCGAGCCAACCGCTGGCCCTAGTCGACAGCTTTTACCGTGCGGGCGCCCTCGTGTTTGGCGGCGGTCATGTCGTGCTGCCACTGCTGCAAGCGGCGGTCGTGCCACCCGGTTGGGTGAGCCCTGGTCAGTTCGTTGCCGGATACGGCGCGGCCCAGGCCGTGCCTGGCCCCCTCTTCACCTTCGCCGCCTATCTCGGCGCGGTTGAAGGCTCGCAACCTAACGGTCTGCCGGGCGCGGCGATCGCGCTGTGCGCTATCTTCCTCCCCGCGTTCCTGCTGGTGGTCGGCTGTCTTCCGGTGTGGGACGCGTTACGCACGCGGCCGGCAGCGCCATCGATCCTGCGCGGTGTCAACGCGGCCGTGGTCGGGCTCCTCCTTGCCGCGCTTTACACACCGGTCTGGACAAGCGCCGTCGCGCGGCCCGCCGATGTCGTCGTGGCCCTCGCGGCGTTCTGGCTGCTGCTGAAATGGCACGTGCCGCCGTGGCTCGTGGTCCTTCTAACGGCGGCCGCCGGCGCCGCGATCGGCCATTTCTAACCAGACCGGCTACCCGGCGGGGGTACCATCAAGGTAACCGATAGAGAAAGCTTGTTGCGCAGGGCGCCAAGGAGTAGGCGAATACGCAAACCGCGTTTCAGGCGCAAACGACATGTCCGAGAGCCAAAAGCCGGGCGCGCCCGGCTTTTGGCTCTCGATCTCCGCGCGATCTTCCTTTAGCTCCGATCCTCGCGTCCAAACGGGGCGGGCGGCTCTCGAAGCACGATTTCTAACGGACGGTGAGGATCATGGCACTCGGCGTACACCGTGGTGCGGATGCGCTGCCACCAGACGCGGTCGGCCAGCTCCATGATTTCCTTCTCGCGGCTGACGAATCTCCGCTCGCCGTCGCCGGTATCGAGTATGAAGCCTTCGAAGTCGCCGAAGCGGTCGAAGATCAAGCCCGCGATCTTGCCGGTGAATCCAACGCGGGCCTCGCCAGAGGGCTGCTTCGGTTGGCGCCATTGGCCGGTGGGCGATGGCACGATCAGGTCCGGGTCACCGCCCAGGCCCTGTACCCTCTGCGCGATCTGCTGGACGTAGCGCTCAAACACGCGATACCAGCGATCGGTGGCGGGAACCGACTGCTCGATCCAGCGAAAGATCGACAGCAATTGCTCCTCGGCCTCCAGGATCACGTCCTTCGTGCGAACCGGGATGGAAATCTGGAACGAACCGCGGACGCGCCTCCATTGGAACATACCCTGACTCTCCACCCGCGCCGCGTCCGCCAGGATCCTCGGCGCGGCGCCCAACTCGGGCACAGGCACGCGCACGGGCTTGCGCGGCCGTGTGCCATATGCGTTGGTGATCTGATGGACCACTATCTTGAAGAGCTGGCCTCTGCGCACGCCGGTGGGCAGATCAACAGTCAGCAGACTGGCGTGGTTGACGTTTGCACCCGGCGGGATCGGTACCTAGGTGATTCCACCCACCGGGCATTGCACGGTGTGGTCGTCCAGCCGCGTCAGCCGGTGCCTGCCGTACATCTTGCCGGCCAGGGCGAGCGCCTCGGACGCCTTGACAGTAGGAATGTAGATTTGGGCTACGCTTCCAGACGGCGTGTTGCCCCAGTCGATCATCAATTCGTCGGCGCGTTCACCGGCCCGGAGCTTCTCGGGCGTGGGCTTGATCTCGAATGTGTTAGGGATGCGCCGCGAGGCCCCTTCGCCCGGATTGTCGGACAGTACGGTGGAGAGATTGCGCTGCGCCAGCTTATCGGAAACGCCCGGGCTTGGGTGGCCGGTAATGGGATCGGGATCGAACGCTATCTCCGCCAGCAGGCACTGGTGCTGGTTGCGAACCAATTCCAGGATCGACTTAAGACCTCCGCTGTAAGGGCCGTCGCCGACCGGGTTCAACGGATAATAGACCTGGCCCGGCTGATTGATGTCCACCCAGCAGCCAAAGTACGTTTCCACTTCGGCGCCGGTTGCATCGTGGGAAATTGGCTGGACGTTCGCCGGGTCGGTCTGTGTCTCCATGCTGGACGAGGCGGCGTCTATGCGCGGTTCGGCGAAGAAGGGAATAGTAACCAGGTTGCCATTCTGGACGCCCAGCACCGGAATTGGCTGTCCGTCGCCATTGAGAACCGGAGAGCGCCGGTAGGTGGTAGTAAGGTCGTAGTCCACCGAAACGGACAGCGCCGGACAAAGCCGAAAGAACACGCGTACGTTCGGTGCGTCCGTCACCAGGGCGCGGTAGCGCACCCGTGCCAGGGCGAAGTTGAAGACGGCTGTATTGGTGTGGTCGACCTGGTACAGCGCGAGTGCCGAGCCGTTTTCATCGGACGGCAGAGCGTCGAACGTTTGTCCGCCAGTGTTGCCGGTGTTCAGGTTGGCGATGATCGACTTTATGAAGCTTGAGGCGTCGTTGGGAGTGGTTCCCATGGCCGGTGCACTGAACAGGGATTCCCCGGCCTTAACCTGGAATACGCGGGTGTCCGCGCTAAGCCAGGCGACAGGCCCGTCAACTTCAAAAGGATTGGCCTGCTCGATGAGCTGGATCTGCGCGCTGCCGGCCACGCCCGCGAGCGTCGCGGTGAGAGTCACCGTCTCGCCGCCGGGCACGAATCCGGTAGTATCGGTAAATGTCACGGGATAGACCCATGTGAAGCGTTGCGGCGACGGCGGCAACGACGAATCCTGGGCCAGCAGCCGTGAGGGCTTGCCACTGGCGTCGCCCACGGTCATCCCCGTCACCGGCTGCACTGGGGTGATCGTCGGATATACCCCGGGCACACCTACCAGATCGGTGGCGGAGATGCCTAGCTCGCTTGGCCGGAATCCGTCCACCTCAATGTAAAACGCAGCCGGAATGACCGCGGGACTGGCCACGTGCAGCATGGCGTCAATCTCGTCCTTGCCGAAGGTGTCGCGGTCGGTGATGAATACGCAATCCTTGGCGAAGACCTGTTGCAGGGCTGCCAGGAGCGCGGTTCCATTGATGGTGCCCCAGCCCGTGCATGCGTCCCATCCAGCACCGGCGGGATATCCGGCGACGCCATTCAAGCCATTGTCCGCGGGCCCCGGCGCTCCTACAATGTCCCGGAACGCGCTTGAGCCCAAAGCGTAGAGAGCGGGATTCACGAAACCAACGTTTTCGCCAAGCGCGGCGTTGATCACGGCGATCAGTCCGGCCCACAGTGGCGCCGACGCACTGGTTCCGTTTCCCACTCCTGGGGAACCGCCCACGACCACGGGATAGCCGCTGTTGGGACTGGCATTGGCCGCGACGTCTGGAATGCCGCGCCCGATGTGCCCGAGGAGCCTCCAAAAAACGTGTCGTTCCAAACATATTCGTCGAAGGAGCTTCCGCTGACGTTGCCGATAGTCGTTCCCCCGACCGCCAGAACCCACGGATCGCTTGCAGGGTACTGTACATGAGCCTTGCCGTCGCCAACCTTGGAGTCAGTTCCGGTATCGCCGGTGGCGATGCATACAGTAACGCCCTGCAACGCGGCATCCTGGAACCCCATCGTGACGGCATTGATCCAGGCGATGGTGGCGCCGTCGCTCGCGATGCCGGCGGGATCGTCACCATTACAGACATAGTAGCTGCTGGAAAGCACGTGACATATCGGATCGCCCGGCGATGGGTGTACGACGCGTTGAATGCAGTCAACCCAGCCTTGTTGCGTGTGTGAGGTAAAGTAGACGGCTATTGCCGCGCCTGGAGCGGCCGAAGCGGATATGTCAATATCCTGTGTAATCTCGCCAAATGGATCGGAGCCGGAGTTGGATCCATGCACGGATACGGGCGTGATTGTCGGCATCGCGTAGCCGGCGGGCAGGCCGGCAAAGTACGCCTGTATGTCGTTGATGTCATAGCCATCGCCAGATTCAGTCAAACCGCAGAAGATAGCGATGGTTTGGCCTGCCGCGGAATTCGCGGGGAAGTTATATAGTTGCCTTACTTGGGGAACAGTCACGGTGGTGGTATTCGCGGGATCACCGCCGTTTCGCTTTGTGATATTGCGGTTATCCAGGCCGAAGACCCCCACAATGATCTCCGCGAGGTCGCCTGGAACGTGGATGAAACCGTCACGACCCCGATAGGTCTCGGTTTGAGGGTTCTCTCCGCGGCGGCGAACAATATCGTGTTGATAGCGTCCCAGCGTGACCGCGAACGCCGTGCTCATCTGGGCGACCGTCCCGGAAACAACCACGGTACGCCGTTCCGCATTGGTTTCGACAACCGTAAGGCCGTTGGCGCCGGCAAAGTCGGTCACTTGCTGAATGTCGGCGGGAGACGCTCCGTACCTAGCCGCGAATTCATCTGCCGGCATGCGCCGGCGCTGACGGGGTGGCGTCGCCTCAAAGTACTCCGATCCCGGCACGGGCGCGCCATCGGCCCGGCGTCGCAGCACGATCGTTACCGTAAACGTGTCGTTGGGGTCGGCCGGTCCGAGCAACGTCGCGGATTTGGCCGGGCGCCGCTCGCTGCCTTCAAGGCGCTGATATCCTTTTGGAATGGCGGCCATGTTCTTCTCCTTGAACACTCGGTTTATGTGGCGCCATGGCGCACGTGCTTTGTGATGGCGAGATCTCTTGCCGTCAACTCGGACCACGCAAACTTTCTTCGCCTGTATCTCCTAAGAATTGAAGGTGTGCGTGTGAACACAGTCAGATTTTCAATATTCCCTCGGCCATTCATTGTTCCCTTTCCGATCCGGACATCAGTACTGCGATCATAATGCGCTTGGATGATGGCTTGGCGCCATGAACAAAACCTGCACAGTATATGAAATCTGGAGAGGGAATCTCGTTCCTCCAGGCTCGTCCACGGTTGAAATTACCATGACCGCCGATGGCGACGGCACCATCTTGCGACTGCGTCACTCCGGGTTACCGGCCGAAGCGCTAGACCCGCACAGCCTTTCTCAAGGCCGATTCACTCGACGCGGCGGTCGGCATCGCCAGGGGTTGCCCGATTCTGCAAGGCGGCGGCCGCATCTCGGTGTATGAAACCCACCAGGTGATGTAGACAGCTTTCCTCGGCAATCGTGTTCCAGTACGGTTTGGATAAACAACGTTCGAGAATCGCCAGACTACCCGACGGTGACGCCGGCGGATAGTCTGGCAGGCCCAACACTACGATAAGGCGGCTCAGCACAACGTCATTGACCCCGGCGCCGGCGCACCGTATAGTCACACTATGAATAATCAAATAGTTTCTCCCGATCGCGATGGACACGCGCGAACACGCGGATCGTCATGCGGCGCCCGGTAGATGCCGCCGATCCGGCACGTCACGTGCTGCTGGGGTTGCTACTCGACGGGTCAAGTTACGGGTACATCCTGGCTCAGGCTTTCGCGCCGGGGACCGCGCTCGGCAGCGTCGTACACCTGGGATCCAGTCACCTCTACGCCCTGCTGGCGCAACTGGAACGCGACGGACTGATCGTAGGCGCGCGCCTGGAACAGGGCGCCCGCCCCACGCGTCGGGTGTATCAAATCACGGACGCCGGGCGCGTCACGGTGGAACGCTGGATAGATGAACCGGTCGCCCGCCCGCGCGACGTGCTGCTCGACTTCCCGCTCAAGCTCTACCTGGCGCAACGACTCGATCCCAGCCGCGCTCTGGCCCTGATCGCGCGTCAGCGCTCCCTGTTTGCCGCGTACCTCACCGACCTGGAGCATGAGACACGCCACGCGGGCGCCGTCGCCGACCAGCCGTTCGTTGTCCTCGTGCATGACGGTCGTATCGAACGGACCAGATCCACCATGGCCTGGCTCGATCGCTGCGCGGCGTCGCTGGCCGCGCGGGTTCCCGTATCATGAGCCGCCGTGCGCGCCGCCGGGCTCCCCAGGGCCCATGGGCCATGATTTCTAGTACGAGGGGGTCGCATATGCCTGCCTGACTACCTATGCAGCTACCTTATGCAACCTACTGTGCTATTCATTTCTATGTACTGCATGACGCGGGAGGATCAATGCGCCACCCCCATCGCGCCTCAGTCGCCTCGCTCCTCGCTATCTGCTCTTTGATAATCGTCGGACTCGGCGGCGTCACCCAGGCCGCGCGTGTTTCGGGCCCGGCAAGGGACAATGGCACGCTCACGGTCTTCGCCGCGGCATCGCTCACCGAGGCTTTTACCAGCATCGGCAACACCTTTGGCAAAGCCAACAACGTGACCGTGCGCTTCAACTTCGCCGGGTCCGATGCCCTCGTCACGCAGCTCGATCAGGGCGCTCCCGCCGATGTATTCGCCTCCGCCAATCAGGCGCAGATGAGCATCGCCGCCACTAAGGGGCTGATCTCCGGCACGCCGGTGGTCTTCGCGCGCAATCTGCTGACCGTCATCGTACCCAGGAGCAATCCCGCTCACATTTACAGCCTGCCCGATCTCGGCCGGCCTGGCGTCAACCTCGTGCTGGCCGCGCCTTCGGTGCCGGTGGGGAAATACGCCCGTGCTTCCCTGACGGTGATGGCCAACGACACCGCCTTCGGCGCCAGCTTCCTGACGCGCATCGCCGCGAACATCAAGTCCGAGGAGACGGACGTGAAGGCGGTAACGGCCAAGGTATCACTGGGCGAGGCAGATGCCGGCATCGTCTACGTGACGGACGTCACGCCGAGCGTGGCCGCCAAAGTGCTGACCATCCCCATTCCGCCCCCGTTTAACCAGCTTGCCGTCTACCCTATCGCCGTTACCAAGTCGAGCACAAACGCAACCCTGGCGCAAAAGTTTATCGATTACGCGCGCGCGCGCGCGGGAGCGTCGGTGCTCAAGAATAGCGGTTTCATTACCTCGTTGCCCGTGGCAAGCGCGTCACCCTCATTCACGGTCTTCGGCCTGGTGACGACGCCGGCGACCCTGACCGTTGCCGATCTGCAAAAGTTGCCGGCTACCACGGTGACCGCTACGCTGCGCACCGATAAGGGGACGCAGGGCGTCTACTCCTATACCGGCGTGTTGCTGAACACCGTAATCCAGCGCGCGCTGCCCGTGACCAACACCAGCTTCAAGAACGATGCGCTGCGACAGTTCGTCACGGTCGGCGCCACCGACGGCTATCAGGCGACGATCGGCATGGCCGAAATATTGCCGCGATTCGGTCATCAACAGATCATCCTGGCCTATAAGCGCGACGGCAAGCCCCTCGCCGTCGGCGAAGGCGCCGTGCGCTTGATTGTGCCTGGCGACACCCTTGCCGGCCGTTGGGTCGCCAATGTCAGCTCCATCGTGGTAGGCACGCCCGTCGGCACACCGTCGTAACGGTATCCTGGTAGGCGTGTTGAAGTACTTTCGACGAATCACCGGCCCCAACTTGCCGGCTGAGGCCGGCCGCGTTCTGGTGCTATTCCTGGCGGGGATCCTCCTGCTGTTTATCGCCTTTCCACTCGCCGCGCTGCTGTTGCACACACCCCTCGATATGCTGTGGAACTCGCTGCGCGGCCAGACAGCCACCAGCGCCCTGACACTCAGCCTACAAACCACCACCGCCACGTTATTGCTCACCCTGCTCTTCGGCACCCCCACCGCCTATCTGCTCGCGCGCGGCCAATTCCGCGGTAAGCGACTGCTCGACAGCCTGGTCGACCTTCCCATCGTGGTGCCGCCGGCCGTGGCCGGCGTGGCCTTGCTCCTGGCGTTTGGCCGCAAAGGCCTGCTCGGCCCGGCGCTCGCCAGCCTGGGCATCCATCTCTCCTTCAGCACGCCCGCCGTGGTGCTGGCGCAGCTTTTCGTGGCCTGCCCATTCTACGTGCGCTCGGCTCGTTCCGGCTTTATCGCCGTCGACCGCTCGCTCGAGGAGGCATCTACAACGCTGGGCTACGGCGGCTGGGGCACCTTCAGGCGCGTTACAGTGCCGCTGGCCCTTCCCAGCCTCGTGGGCGGCGCCGTGCTGACCTGGGCGCGCGCGCTCGGCGAGTTCGGCGCCACGATCATGTTCGCCGGCAATTTGATGGGGGTCACGCAAACCATGCCGCTGGCGGTCTATCTCTCGCTCGAAAGCGGCGACCTGGACGGCGCGGTGGCGCTCTCGGTGGTGCTGGTCCTCGTGAGTTTGGCTGTCTCGCTGCTGGTGCGGTTGTTCCGTGAATAGCACTATCTCATTGGCCCTCGTCCGCCATATGCCGTCGCCCCTGGTACGCTTGTGCCGTGAATAGTCAGGTGCCGCTTGAGGCGCCCGCCGCGCTATCGATCGCCGTCACCAAGAAACTACGGGACATTACTCTGGCCGTCGATCTGCGTTTCGACGCCGGAGTCACCACCATTGTCGGTCCAAGCGGGGCCGGGAAGAGCACCCTGCTCCGGCTCATCGCCGGCCTCACGCGGCCCGACACCGGCGTCATCCGTCTGTCCGGCCGGATCCTGGACGACAGCAATACCGGCTACCATGCCTCACCCGGCGGGCGCGACATCA
>JANWHV010000288.1 GCA_025450255.1 Chloroflexota bacterium
GCGGCGCCGCGAAGGCTCTCCTCGACTATGCCGGCAAGTTCTCCGGAACGTTTGTGGCCGGCGAGGCGCAAGCCAGACGTGACGTTGTCCTGAATCGACATGGTTGGGAATGGGTTTGGACGCTGGAAAACCATGCCGACCCGCCGGCGAACCAGCACCGGGTCGGCGCCTGGCGCGTAAATATCCTCGCCGTCAAGCAAGACCCTGCCTTTGACCGTCGCGCCAGGCAAAACCTCGTGCATGCGGTTGAGGCAGCGCAACAGGGTTGACTTTCCGCAACCGGACGGTCCGATAATCGCGGTCACCGCGCCAGGCTCGATGCGCAGGGTGACGTCCTTGACCGCGTGCTTGGCGCCATAGTACGCGTGAAGCGCCTCGATATACATCGACCTGGACGTACCCCTGGCGATGCCGCCGGTTGGCCTGGACGCTATGTCACTGCTCATGTGCCTACCTTCCGACCCCCGACCGGCTCGCGGCGATGGCCCTGGCGCCGAGATTCAGCACCACGACAAACAAGAACAACAGGAGTACGCCGGCGTATCCAACCGGATAATCCAGCGATGGATCCTGCGGATTGATAAAGTTCTGAAAGATTTGCAGCGGCAGCGCGGGTGACGGCTGGTCCCAGCCTACAAAGCCGTTTGAGTTGCCCAGCACGGTAAAGATCAGCGGCGCGGTTTCGCCGGCCACGCGGGCGATGCCGAGGATAACTCCGGTGATAATGCCGCTAATCGCGGTGGGCACGATCACGCTGACAATTGTCCGCCACCGGCTCACGCCAAGCGCCAGCCCGGCTTCGCGGAGTGAATCAGGGACGAGTAGGATGACGGCTTCGGTCGACCGGGTAACAGTTGGGAACATGAGCAAGCCCAGGGCAAGGCCGCCCGCGAACGGCGTGTAATGGTGCGTGGCCAGCACCACGATGCTATAGGCGACGATACCGGCCACGATGCTCGGCAGGCCGGCCAAAACGTCGGTGACGAAGCGGACCAGATTGCCGAAACCGCCGCGGCCAAACTCGGCCAGATAGATGCCGGAAAGGATGCCGATCGGTAAGCCCACCGCGCAGGCCAGGCCCACCAGTATCGCCGTGCCCTTGAGCCCATCGAGCAACGCGCCGCCCTCAGGTGATTGTTGGGTCAAAATGCCGGGGAAACCGCCGACCAGGGTCGGCCAGCCCTGCTGCACGACGTAGGCGCCGACCGCAAACAAAGGCACGAGCGCGATCGCGGCGCACAAGACCAGGAATCCGGTCATAATCCGATTGACGGCGATTCTGCGGCGGTAATTATGCCGTAGCACTGAATCGATCTGGGGGGCGCGTGCCGAGGCCATCAGGCCACCGCCGTGTTGCCGCGTGAGACTGACCAGACCAGCAGGCGGGCGAGCGCGTTGAGCGCTACCGAGACGAGCAGCAGAATCAAGCCGAGCTCGAAAAGCGCGGAAAGCTCAAGGTCGGACGCCTCGCTCAAGTTGTTGGCGATTTTACTGGCAAGCGTATCGGCGCTATGGAACATGTTTGGCCCGAGGTATCCGGCGTTACCGATAACCATGGTCACGGCCAGAGTCTCGCCGACGGCTCGACCCAGGGCCAGGATCAGGGCGCCAATGATGCCGGGCCGGGCGTAGGGGAGCACAACAATCCAGATCATCTCCCAGCGTGTCGCGCCCAGCGCCAGCATGGCTTCGCGCTGGCTGTCTGGGACGACCCGAATCACTTCGCGCGAAATCGCGGCGACGGTCGGGACAATCATGACCGCCAGCACGAGTGACGCGGTGAGCAGGCTGCGTCCCGCCCCGGAATCCTCGGCGAAAAACGGCGTCCAGCCAAGGATTTTGCTCAGGAAGGGGTCCACGTGACTCTGCATGATCGGAATCAGGACGAAAATGCCCCATACGCCATAGACGACGCTGGGGATAGCTGCCAGGAGTTCGACCAGGATGGCGACCGGGGTACGGAACCAACTCGGCAAGTGGAGCTCGACCAGCAGCAACGAGATCCCCACGCCGACGATGCCGGCGAAGAACAGGGCAATCAGCGAGGTGGCGATGGTGCCAAAGATGAATGGCCGCGCCCCGAAAGCGAATGTGATGTTCGGGTCCCAGACGTCGCCGGTGAAGAAGCCGAAGCCGTAACGGGTGAGGGTCGTGCGCGCGTTGTAGATCAGGGTTGCCACCATCAGCACGGCAACGCCAAGCACGACCAACGCGAATACCGTGGTCGCGCCCTTGAAAATGATGTCGCCGTTGATTATGCCCCGTCGTCTATGCGTTGCCGCGGTGCTCGTGGCCGCGATCGCTCGTGAAGCCACTCGATTTTCGCTCCTATCACGCCGTGGGGTCATCGGTGCTCTACCACGAACAGCCCGCACGACGTTGAGACCGGCATGAAGACGCCCCGCCGCATGTTCGCGCGCGAAGCGTCTTCATGCCGGCGCGTGAACTCAGTACAGTGATTTGCCGTTGAAGGTGACAGCCTTGATTTTCGCCTCGTCAAGCTTTACCAGGTTGACAGGAAGGGCCGCGTAGCGAAGCTGACCGGACGATGTGTAGCTCTGGCCTTGATGGATAGTCCACCACAGAAAGTGCAGGAGAGCGTAATACTTGGCCTGGTTTGGGGCGTGCTGGTGGATGAGCGCCCAGGTGAAGCCGGTAATAGGGTCCGAAGCCGCGCCCGGAGCGTTGACGATGAGGGCGCGCAGATCGCCTGGGAGGGTGCCCGCGTTCGCCGCGTCCGCTGCCGCGCCGGCCGTGCTCGGCAGTACGAATTTTCCCGCCTTATTCTGGATCGCGATGACGGGCAGGCCGCGCTGCAGTGCGTACGACAGCTCGACATAGCCGATGCCGCCCGGAGATTGGCTTACAATGGATGCCACGCCGGAGGTGCCCTTGCCGCCCTGCCCACCAGGGAAATTGACAATCGTTCCGGCGCCGGCGCCGCTCTTGAAATCAGAACTTACCGCGCTCAGGTAGTTGGTGAAGATAAAGGTCGTGCCGCTGCCGTCGGCGCGATGGGCGGGGACGATCGTGGTGTTGGGCAGGGACACACCGGGGTTCAACGCCGAGATCGCCTTGTCGCTCCAATTGGTGATTTTGCCGAGATAGATCTGAGCGAGGGTCGGACCATCGAGCTTGAGGTCGCCTTTAAAGCCCGGCAGGTTATAGGTAATTGCAACGGGGCCGAGGGCGATCGGGATGTGCAGCACGTCGCCGCCCGCCGCCTTGATCTGGTCGTCGGTCATGAATCCGTCGCTGCCGGCAAAATCGACCAAGCCGGCGGTGAACGCCTTGATGCCGGCGCCGCTGCCGGTGCCCTGATAATTGATCGCACTGTTCTTGTCGACCGACTGGTGGAAGACGAATGTCCAGCGGGCCATGAGCGGCTGCACGAACGTTGAGCCCTGGCCATTGAGAAACAGCGTGGAATCGGCACGAGTACGCGCCCGCGCGGCGGGCGCGGCGGCGCCGATGCCGGCTGAGATGCTCAAGCCTACCGCGAGAAGCGTCCTGGCAAGACGGCCGCGGCGCGAACGTACTTCCATGTTGGACACGAACCTCCTGAACTACCGCAAAGGATCACGCTGTAACCGTAGCAGTCCAGGTTTAAACGCCAGTTAAAGGGTTGTTAATGGCATGTTAAAAGATTGGGCATTGCCGAACAGTGTAGAGGCATACCCACCAGAGTAAACGTGGTGCTGAGCCGTGCCGAACATTGCAGAAAAGTACGTAGTTCGTGCAAAATCCGTGCAATGCGGCGGGCTTCGGATGTACGATCAGAAGTAATGAAGCGCGGGCCGAAACACGCTACCTACGTGCCGGCCCGCTCGCCCACTGAAGGCGATGGAGGCGCCCCGCAATGGCTAACAAAAGTATAAAGGGAACGGCCGTAACGAACAGGCGTCCCTTGTCCGACGCGGAATGGAAAATCAAGCGAGCCACGATACTGGGTCATGCACATCGCAGCATCCTGTCAGCAGCCCCACCCAAATCGCATACTCTTGGCTACGGCGGCGACTACGAACACCCCGATTCTGATAGCCGGCAAAGGGCTGCGCGCCGTCATTTCCTAGTTGTAATTAACCATAGATATTCGGTAGTCATGGAGTCTCTATGGCACCACGTTTTTCCGGATTACCGACGTGTGCGCAAACCGGCCGATTCGCATGAGTATTATTTTTGGGAAGAGCAGGAAATCGAGGCGACGGCTTCAATCTGTGAAATTCCCAGTCTGCACTCATGGGCCGATCGGTTTTTCCTTAATACCCGTTGGGTGAAACAGTGTGCCATCAGCACGATGGCACGTTGGGTGAACTGGTCAAGCTCTACGCGATTCCCAGGCTACGAATATGACCTACCCCGTGCGTTACGCCATGGGTGGGATAGTATAGGAACGGCATATTTTCCTCCGCTGACAGACGATGAGGCGCGATTCAACGTGCCTGCACAATCAGGCTACCAGCCAGACAGAGAGTCTCGACAACAGGCGTGTTTCCGACTTCGTCAGGAATATGAGGCGCATTTGACGAGCCACTTGGATACCATCGAAGGTCTGATGGGGGAACGAGGCTGGACAAAGAAGAAGGAAACGCGTACCGCCGATCATTTCGACTGGGCGGCGGACTTCCAGGTAGGCGGGTTGGATTACTCTGAGATTGCCCGGCAACGGCACGTAGCACGCAAAACCGTCGTGGATGGTGTGAAGAGTCTGCTCGAAGACTTACTGGATCTATCGCCCCGCCCGTCGGCGCCGGGGCGGCGACCGAAAATTCCGAGTTAAACGGAGTTTAGGGGGACCTCGCCTATCCTCCAATATATCTCGCCGCTACGCAGGCGTATGGTGTGGTTAGAGGCCGTGCTGAACGGCCGTTAGCGCACCAGGAGTACCAGGTATGGCAACCCAAACCCCAGAACGCCTCGCGTACACACCTCACGAGGCCGCGTTCGCGCTGAATCTCGGCGAGAGCAAATTGCGCGAACTCTATCGGACGGGCCGCCTGAGCCACGTTGTCGTAGGTCGCAGAATTTTGATTCCTGTCGCCGCTGTACAGCGGTTCCTCAATGGCGAGCAGACCGGTTCCGCCAATGACCGTGCACGCTGATCGCCTCGGCGATTCAACCGAACGCACACCCATCTACCACAATGGCAATAAACGCGAACCATACCCCCATCAGCCGCCCACACAACACGAACTCGACGCGCTCGAGGCCGCCGGCTACTACATTGAGCCGGCCGATACGTTCGAGGCGCGGGCGATTCTCGCCAGAATTGAAATCGAGGAGCAGGGCGGACTATGGCGGACCTAACTGCCCATTACACCGACCTCCTAGCCAGCCCCGAACCCACGACACGCCA
>JANWHV010000289.1 GCA_025450255.1 Chloroflexota bacterium
CCGGGACCCCGGCGGCAACGCCTGCGCCCTCGACCGTCGCGACGCCGCTTCCGGCCATGGCCACGCCGGTAACGGCGGATGGCATGGTCGTCGAGCCGAAGTTCGTCGGACGCCGTGACACGGCCGGCAACATGACCGTTCAAACCGGCAATACTCTGCTGGTGATAGCGGTTCGCGTGCTGAACCACGGCACGCGCGCCGGCGCCGTGGCGCCGTCCGACTTCAGGGTCGAGCAGGCGGGGCACGTTCTGGCTACGGGACAACCTTACCCGGACCACCCAAACTCATTGCCGGCGCCGGCACTCAAACCCGGAGCGAGTGCCGAAGGCATCCTGGTATTCGACGTTCCGCGCGATGGGCGAAACCTGGAACTGACATTCCGGCACGGCGAAGGTAGCGCGGAAGTCCTGGCTTCATGGCAACTGCCGTAGGGCGAAACGTCCGTGCTGGAAGTGTACGTAACTGAAGCATATGCTGTGGCTGTGGCACATGGCCGTAGCTGGACTTATCGGTGGCCGAAACGGATCAGGATAATGCTGAACTCATAGAGGATGATAAGCAGTACGCCGACGATTAGCGGCGTGATCGGATCCGCGCCGGGCGTGATGATCATGCCCGCGAACAGCGCGGCGAAGAACGCCACTTTTCGCTTTCGGCGCAGCATTGGGGACGAGACGATATTGACACGAGAGAGCAGTGTCAGCACGATTGGGAGCTCGAAAACCGCGCCAAAAAGCAGGAGAAGCACGGCAAACTGGTTTAGCACGTTGTTGGCGTCCGGGAGGAACACCGTATTGCTGCCGCCGATGCCAACCAGGAAGCCGAAGTACCGCGGGAAGATCAGGTACCCAATCCCGGCCCCCATGATGAACAGCAACATGCCAAGGCCGACGAAGGGCACGACGTAGCGCCGGGTGCCAACCTCGAACGCGGGCGCGATAAACATCCACAACTCATAGAGCCAGACCGGCAGGCTTATCAACGCGGCCGGGATAAGGGCGAGCTTGATGCGGAGGAAGAGTCCGCCAGTGATAGTTGACACCACCAGACGATCGCCGAACGCGAGATTGTGAATGCCGTGCAACGGTCTGAGCAAGATCTGCAGCATCTGGTCGTAGAAAAACAGGCCGCCAAGGGCCGCGACGGTGGTAACGATCACGCACACGAACAAGCGCTTGCGCACTTCCTCGAGGTGCTCGATCACCGTCATGTTCTTCGGATCCGGATCGTTTAGAGCCAGGAATCCGCGGCTTAGCGCCATGCTGCTCTCACTTATCGACTGAATTGCGTGACTAACTTCAGCCTCACACACGCGTGGGTGTGAGCCGAAGCCGACTCACACCCACGGAACGTGCTGAAACTCATTGAAAACGAGTGGTCCGATGTTAGTCCTTCGAGTGGTCGGCCGTAACCGGCTCGCGCACTTCGTTCACCGGGGGCGCCCACTGCTCGACAGGAGGCTGAATGGTCCTCGGCTGCGGGGCGGGTGGAATCGACGCCGTCGGAGCGTCGTCACGACCGTTCGTGGCATCCTTGAACTCGCGGATACCGCGACCGAACGCGGAGCCAATCTCAGGAAGCTTGCCTGGACCAAATACAAGCAACACGATGATCAGCAGAATGATAATCTCCGGACCGTGGCCAATGCCAAACATAAGATGGCTCCTTCGCTTGGTTTGCTGTTCTTTCGCATGATACCCTCCCTGTCGAGACTTGTCTATCGCTTCGAGGAGGGTGCCCACTCTGATGATAGTACGCCGCGCGGCGCGAATCGGATCATATGGCCACGACTGACGATCGATCGGATCCCAGAGTCGAGGAGTTACGACGCCGCAAAGCGGCTGTGCTAAAGGAACACGAAGAGCGTGCCGCGGCATCCCAACACCAGCGCGGCAAGCGCACCGCGCGTGAACGTTTGACGCTGCTGCTGGACGAGGACAGCTTCCAAGAACTCGACATGCTGGCCGTGCATCGTAATGAGTTGTTCGGCATGGGCGGCCGGCGCGTACCTGGAGACGGCGTAATCACGGGATTCGGCGCGATCGGCGGGCGGCAAGTCGCCGTGTTCTCACAGGATTTTACGCTCTTTGGCGGCTCGCTGGGCGAAGTGTTCGCCGAGAAGATCGTCAAACTGATGGACATGGCGGTGCGCCTCGGCATACCGATAATCGGTATCAATGATTCGGGCGGCGCGAGAATCCAGGAGGGTGTGGTCAGTCTCGCGGGGTATGCCGACATCTTCTACCGGAACGTGCGCGCGTCGGGCGTGGTGCCGCAGATCTCGATCGTCGCCGGACCATGCGCGGGCGGCGCCGTGTATTCGCCGGCCATTACCGACTTCATCTTTATGGTACGCGGCACCGGCACGATGTACATTACCGGGCCAGACGTGATCAAGACCGTTACCGGCGAGCAGGTCAGCCACGAGGAGCTTGGCGGCGCCGATACACATGCCGGCATAAGCGGCGTGGCGCATTTTGCCGCGGACGATGAAGAGTCGGTCTTCGAAGCGGTGCGTTGGCTTCTGGAATATATCCCATCCAACAACCTTGAAACGGCTCCTCCAACACAGGCTCAGGATGACCCGAATCGCCAGGATGCCGCGCTCGACCAGGTGGTGCCGGTGTCGCCCATGAAGCCGTACGATATGCTCGAAGTGTTGCACGCCGTGCTCGACGATGGCGAGTTCCTGGAAGTGCAGTCGGCATATGCGCGGAACATACTGGTTGGCTTTGGCCGCCTCGACGGTCGATCGATCGGCGTGGTGGCGAACCAGCCGCGCCACCTGGCCGGCACGCTGGACATCAACTCGTCGACGAAGGCCGCGCGTTTCGTGCGCTTTTGCGATGCGTTCAATATTCCGCTGTTGACGTTCGTGGATGTGCCGGGTTTCCTGCCCGGAACGGGTCAGGAGTTCAACGGGATCATTCGCCACGGCGCCAAATTGCTGTACGCGTATGCCGAGGCCACCGTCCCCAAAATCACGGTCATCACGCGCAAAGCATACGGAGGCGCGTACGATGTCATGTGCTCCAAGCACATTGGCGCGGACTTCAACTATGCGTGGCCATCGGCGGAAATAGCGGTTATGGGCCCATCCGCGGCGGTCTCGATCATCTTTCGCAAAGAGCTTGCGGCGGCCGACGATGCGGACGCCAGGGCGGCGGAACTTACGGCGGACTACCTTGAACGCTTCGCGAACCCGTACTACGCGGCGGAGCGTGGGTATGTCGACGCGGTAATCGAACCACGCGAAACACGGCCAACCCTGATTCGCGCCTTCGCGCTCGCCGCGAGTAAGCGCGAGCCTCGACCGGCGCGAAAGCACGGAAATATACCCCTCTAGGCCATACTTCTCGCGACCCGCGGCGCCGATTTTCTCTTGAAACTACCCATTCGGGTACCTGCTGCAATGGTCCGGTTGGGGCTCACACATAGTGCCATATCCAATGCAAAATGGTGTCATGTAGACGGACTTCGTCTCACCATTCAGGAGGTGGCAAGTGAGTACCCTGGCGCCAACGCCCGTAACCGCGCCCAGCAACAACTCTCGAGAACAACGCATAATGCGCTATGCGCCACTGGCGAGGCGGGCCGTGAGCCATTTCGCGGCGCCGCGAAATGGCGCTCTTGACGTAGAGGATATGTATGGCTACGCCACGCTCGGCTTGATCGACGCGGTTGACCGCTACGACGACGCGCGCGGCGTAAAGTTCGAGACCTATGCCGCAACCCGCATACGTGGGTATATCGTAGACCAACTGCGAGCGATGGACTGGATGCCGCGATCCGCGCGCACGAATGTTCAGCTTGTGCGGCGGACCGCCGAGCGATTAGAGGAAAGCCTGGGAAGAAAACCGGCAACGGATGAGTTGGCGCGGGAAACCGGGCTTCCGGTCAACATATGTACCCGCGCCCTGGCCGACGCGGCGTGCCATGTGACGTCGCTAGAGACCATGATCATGGCCCCAGAGTACGGCCAGGATCCGAAGACCACGCGGAGCCTTGAGGACGAGCAGAGCCCTAATCCGGCTAGCCGCGCCGAACAATATGAGCTTCAGCGAGGTATCGCCGCCGCGCTTGACGCGCTGCCGCCGCGCGAGGGGGCGGTGCTGCGCATGCGCTACGTCGGCGATCGGTGTCACCGCGAGATAGCGGCGCACCTGGGAGTGTCGGAGTCACGTGTGTCGCAACTGCACGCGCAAGGCATCGCGCGCATGCGCCAGGAATTGGTCAACGCTTTTGGCGATCTCTCGTCGACGCGGCTCAGCGCGTGACGGGCAGTCCCGTACGGTCAGCGCGCCGGCGTGTTCGGGCAATCAGCGCGTAACGGCAGGGCCATACGGTACTCGCGGTATCCGTTCGGCATCGTTCCCTGGGCAGGCGATGCGTGCTCTACCTGCCGGAACCGAACAATACTTGCTGCCACGGTTGGGCAAGCTGCTGGGGCGGCTCGACACCCAAATGTTCATACGCCAGGGTCGTCGCGATACGGCCACGAGGCGTGCGCTGGATGAAGCCAAGCTGCAGCAGGAACGGCTCGTAGACATCCTCAATCGTGTCCGATTCCTCGTTTGTCGCCGCCGCCAGCGTATCCAGGCCCACCGGACCGCCGCCGAATTTGCGCACAATGGTTTCCAGCAACCTCCGATCCGTGGCATCCAGGCCCAACTGGTCGACCTCGAGCATGCTAAGGGCACGCATTGCCACGTCTTTGGTCGCCACGCCATCGGCGCGCATCTGCGCGTAGTCGCGGACGCGCTTCAACAGGCGATTCGCGACGCGCGGCGTGCCTCGGCTGCGGCGCGCAATCTCCGAGGCGCCGCCATCGTCAACTTCGATCTTGAGGATCACGGCGGAGCGCCTGACAATCTCCTCCAGCGCCTGGTGGTCGTAAAACTCAAGGTGACAATGGACGCCGAAACGGTCGCGCAACGGGCTGCTGAGCAGACCCAGCCGCGTGGTTGCGCCAACCAGGGTAAACCGCTTGAGACCGAGCCGCATAGTGCGGGCGCTCGGACCCTTGCCGATGATAAAGTCGACCGCGAAGTCTTCCATGGCCGGATATAGGGTTTCTTCGATCACCCGGTTCAGGCGATGGACCTCGTCCACGAACAGGATGTCGCCTTCGTCCAGGTTGGTGAGGATGGAGACCACGTCGCCTGGACGCTCGAAGGCGGGACCGGAGGTGATCCGCCTGTTGACACCCATTTCCGTGGCCATGATGCCTGCCAGCGTGGTCTTGCCGAGACCGGGCGGCCCATAGAGAAGAATGTGGTCGAGGGGTTCCTTGCGCGCTCGGGCAGCTTCGATCAGCAGGCGCAGGTTCGCCTTCACCTTGTCCTGGCCTATATATTCGGCGAGCCGGCTGGGACGCAGGCTCAGCTCGGCGGCGGCTTCCTCTGGCTGCTGATAGGGAGTGAGCAAGCGATCCTGTTCCATTACCGCCCCGGCGCGAAGAAATACAATGTTCTGTCCTGTAACGTGAAACGCACACGACCCATGCGTACGCTACGCCGTATAGCGCGAGCGCAGGTAGCGGAAGCCGACATATACGACCGCAAGGAGCACGACGACGGGCAGGACGACATATTCAAATGTGTGCACCAACCAACCGAGGATAATGTACAGGGCGAATATGGCCACGACCACGGTGACCCCGCCCACTATCAAGCGGTTTTGCAGCGTATGTGGCAACACACTTGCCAGTAAGTCGTGCGC
>JANWHV010000290.1 GCA_025450255.1 Chloroflexota bacterium
ATCGAGCCTGGCGTATCATTTTCAGCACCAACGCGGATGAGACCGGCGCCACGGTCTGGGTCATTGGCGACCGCGATGACTCCCCCTGCTATGAGACGGCCAGGCATCGGGTAGAGGCGTTACCGACAGGACAGGCTCAGGCAACCAGCCTCGTGGCGGCGATGTATCAGCTTGGCCGGCGCCAACGGGCCTCCAGGCGGCAGCCCAGGGGAAAGAAGCGGTAGTATCAATAGAAACGTGTCGACCGGGAGGGTTCGTGGTGCGTATCGGCGTCGTATTTCCGCAGCTTGAGATTACCGAGGATCCCGGCGCCGTGCGCGCGTATGCCCAGGCGGCCGAGGATCTTGGCTATAGCCATCTCCTGGCGTACGACCACGTGGTCGGCGCCGACACCAGAACGCGGCCTGACTGGAGCGGCCCCTACGACCTGGCCAGCATGTTCCACGAGCCCTTCGTGCTGTTTGGCTACCTGGCCGGCCTTACCACAACGCTCGAGCTGGTGACGGGTATCCTGATCCTGCCGCAAAGGCAAACGGTGCTGGTGGCCAAGCAGGCGGCGGAGGTCGACGTGCTCAGCGGCGGGCGTCTCCGCCTGGGCATCGGTATTGGCTGGAACGCGGTCGAGTATCAGGCGCTCGGCGAGGAGTTCGGCAACCGCGGGAAGCGGAGCGAGGAGCAGATCGCGGTACTGCGCGGTCTCTTCGGCCAGGAGTCGTTCACCTTCCATGGCCGTTGGCACACAGTGGAAGCGGCCGGCATCAATCCACTGCCCGTGAAGCGCGCCATCCCGATCTGGCTGGGGGGAGGCGCGGACGCCACGCTACGGCGCGCGGCGGAGATGGGCGATGGGTGGATCCCGCAGATGCGGCCCGACCATACGGCGCGCGCGGCAATCGCCACGTTGCATGCGTATGCCAGGGAGGCGGGACGCGACCCGAGCAGCATCGGCATCGAGGCGCGTCTCAACTATGCCGGGCAGACTGCCGATGATTGGCGGCGCGACATAGATGCCTGGCGGGCGCTGGGTGCCACGCACCTAT
This sequence comes from Chloroflexota bacterium, assembly GCA_025450255.1. The sequence continues at coordinate 1,041 of JANWHV010000290.1, forward strand.
CCATCAACACCATGCGCGCCGGGCTGGGCGGGCCGGATGCGCATATTGAAGCGATCCGGAGGTTCAAGGAGGCAATCGCCTAGCCGGTGGAATATGCTGCCGAGTCCGCCGAATGTGGGGCGCCGCTGCCGGTGACGCCACCAGGGCGCCTATATGCCATCCTGCTAACAGGGCCAGGTGTCCACTCACACCGACGTGCCTGACAACACGTTACAAAATCATTTGTCGGCGGGAGGTTGATTAACGGCGGCAGGAGGCTTCACTGGTGGCGCTTCGGGTACGTTGGTGCGCCGGTAGAGCGCGGTCATGGGAACGCGTGCGTCGATACTGGTGAGATCGATCTCGTCGCCGGGCCGGTAAATGTGGAATACGCCCCATTTGCCGGCGTTGCGCCGGTACACTTCGACCGCTTGATAGTCCGTGTTGACCAGCACGTATTCCTCGACGCTAGGACATTCCCGATAGTAGGCGAACTTCAGCGTCCGGTCATAGTGTTCCGTGGAGTCGGACAGCACTTCCACCACCACGCGGGGTTCGAACACTTCGGTTTCCTCAGTGGTCGGTTGATCGCCATCCGCGCACGTTACGACCACATCCGGGTAGGTATAGCGGCTTGCGGAGATTCGCGTTGCAAGGTCCAATGCGTATGCTATGCACGGTCCATCGCCAAATTGCCCGTTGAGCACGCTCACCACATTCGATGCGATGTGCATGTGCGCGCGCGAACCGCCAGCCATAGCGTAGACGTAGCCGTCGATATATTCGTGCTTCACGTCATGACTGTCGCGCTCCAACGCCCGCCATTCGTCGACGGTCATCCGGCGTGGCGATTGTTGGCAACCATCGGTATCCTCCCTGGTTCTATCATACGTCCCCGCGGCGTGCTCAGTGTAGGTACGACCTGATTAACATGGGTCAGTTGTATCTTCTGCGCGCGTCACCGGCACGGGAACCGCGACGAAGCACTCGCGGCCAAACAGGTCGTGGAGCAACGCGGGTGGGAAGTGCTCCGGCCTGATCGGGTATTGCGTACGGTGCTCGGCGAGGGCGGCGAGTTTCTGGTCCAGTCGGTCCGCGACATCGATACAGACCGGCCCCTCCAGGCTATGCTCCTCGCCGACCACGCCCACCGTGGCCTCGGTCAGGCGCGCCTCTGCCCCTCGGCCTGCGAATGCGGTCGGCGTCTCGGCGGAGAGCACCAGGCAGGTTACCGCCTCAGTCGCAACCACTGAGGCGCTGCGCGGTCTGCCGTGTGCCACCGAGAGCTCGCCGAAGAACTCACCGGCCGCCATCCGCCGCAGCACGCGTCGCGTCCCATCAACCTCTTCCCGTACGACTTCCACCCCGCCGGAAAGGATCAGGTACAGACTCGCGCCCAACTCGTCCTGCTCGACAATGGAGAACCCCTCTGGGAACCACTGCACCCGCGGCCTGTCGCGCGCGAAGCCAAGCACGGTGGCGCCCTCCGCAAGGAGCGTGAGGCCATGAGCGAACTCCGCCGAACCCTGGAAACGCCTGCCTTGTGCCACCAGCCATCCAGCCAGTTGCTTGGAGAGCAGCAGGCCGCGGCGCGGGAAGTGGCTGTAGTAGAGTGCTGTCTGCTTTGACGAGTTGGCGGTGCCTGCCCATGCGCGGGTGGTCGCGGCGCTGATCGCCACATGATCGGGATGCCCGTAGCCACCGTCGGGGCCGAATGTTATCACGGCATCCGGCGAGAAGTCCTGGATGATCGCCGCCACGTCGGACGCCAGGCGTTCCGGCTCGACATCCTGTAGCGCGCCGTCCAGGTAGTCGGGGCAGTACGCCTGCCCAACGCCTAGCCGCGTACAGGCCTCCTCTAGCTCCCGCGCGCGTACCGCGCCGAGCGTGCGGCGCGTGGCAGCGCGCGGGTCACGGATCTGGCCGGCCTGGCCCCGTGTTGCCGACACGACCAGCACCTCGGCGCTCGCAGCCGTGTAGTGGGCCAGTGTGCCGCCGGCACAGAACACCTCATCGTCTGGGTGCGCAAATATGCCCAGGATTCGCGGATGGTCACTCGTTATGGCATACTCCGGCATCTCGATTTCTTGCTTTCTTGGGTGCATATCACTCGATATAGAGTTGTAGCTGATCGTGCGTAGCGACCAGGACGACCCCGCCCCAGAGAGGACCCTGAGGGCGGGGCCGCTGTCGTGCGCCGCCCGATCAGCACGGCGTCTGGTGCCTCGACGTGTCCGTCGGGGCACATCCCCTGGAGCCCGCACGGGCGCCTCGCAGCCTCCCCCTGCGCGTCATTCGGTACAGGCGCAACTACGCCTTTGGCTTGATGTTTTGATTCGTGTGGAAGAGATTGGTGGGGTCGTGGGCGGCCTTGATCTGTGCCAGGCGCGCGTAATTCTCTCGATACGCAGCCTTGACGTTGTCCTCGCCCTCATCCATGATCATGTTCACGTAGGCGCCGCCGGCCGAGTGCGGGTGGAGCGCCAGCCAGTAGTCCTTCGCCCACTGGATCATGCGTTCGTTGTTGGCCGGGTTGGGATCGACGCCCGCAATCACCTCGGCGAAGTTGGCGTCGCGGAAGCTGAACGCCGTATCGTTCCTGCCGGCCCGCTGTGCCGCGCCGTTTATGGGGTAGATGTGCATCGTCGAGTGCATAGTCGGCAGCTGGGCGCCGTACTTTGCGTGCAGATCGATCGCCGCGTCGCTCAAGTCCTTGAAGAAGTCGGCCTTCCAGTACCACTGCAAGCCGGCTGGATACAGTGCATCGAACAGACTCTGCAGTACCGGCCAGGGGATGGGACCCGCGAAGTCCACCGCCGGTGGGCTGAACGCACGAATCGCCTTGAACGCTTCCTCGGCCTGGTCGAGCGGGCCGGTGTAACACCACACGACGGCGCACATCTTGGTGAGGTGAAACTGCTCCGGGAACGGTGGCGCGGGCGGCACCGTAACGAATGCGAACCAGCCGTTGATATTCTCGGGCGCGGCCAGGATGAAGTCGCGCCAGAAGCGCATCACGTCCTGAGCCATTTCCAACGGCCACAACATCGGTCCTCCATAGACTGTGCCGATCGGATGCAAGCGGAACAGGAACGAGGTCACAACGCCGAAGTTGCCGCCGCCGCCGCGTACGGCCCAGAACACGTCGGTGTTTTGCTCCGCGTCGGCGGTGACAAACGTGCCGTCGGCCAGCACCATGTCCACGCCAAGCAGGTTGTCGAGCGTCAGGCCGAGGGTGCGCGAGAGGTAGCCGATGCCGCCGCCCAGCGTCAGGCCGCCTACACCGGTCGAGGAGACGAACCCGCTCGGCGTCGCCAGGCCGAAGGGGTGGGTCGCGTGATCGACATCGCCCCAGACGCAGCCGCCCTCGACCCGCACCGTACGATTGGCTGGATCGACGCGGATGCCCTTCATGCGCGACAGGTCGATCACCACCCCGTCGTCGCAAGTACCCAATCCGGCGCCGTTGTGCCCGCCGCCCCGGACGGCGAGGGTGAGTTGGTGCCGGCGGGCGAAATTGACGGCGTTGATCACGTCTGCCACGTCGACGCAGCAGGCAATGAGCGCCGGTCGCCGGTCTATCATGCCATTGTATACTTGGCGGACGTGCTCGTAGCTCGCGTCTCCCGGTTGTACTAGCTCGCCGCGTATGCGCGACCGGAGGTCCTGCACTGCAGCGGCGTCTATCGTGACAGTGCTCGGCGCCTGTGTGGTCATGTTTGTCCTCCCATGTGTGCTGCTCGTGATGCCTACCACCTGAAGGGTTGGAGGCACGAAAGCAATAATAGTAGCGTTAGCAAAGCGTTAGGTTCGTACCGATACGTACTCAGAGATCACGACGGGGGTCTGCCGTCTTTGTGGGCAGGGTGAAGTAGTGGGAAACTCCTTGCCCGGCATGGCGTCAGCGCACGTGGAGCAGTATGGTATCAAACACGTACCATCCTGTATTCTGTCCATCGATCAGATAGGCCCGGATTCCTATCACGTAGTTGCCGGCATGACGATAGCTGTGGCGTGTACTCAGGCCTCGAGCCTGCGCGCCATCGCCGAAGGTCCAGCGCCACGGGGTCTTGAAGGCGCTGGGTGGCAGCGTCCATAACACCCGGCCCGGGATTTCGCTGAGCAGCACCGGCCGACCGGCTGGGTAGTCGC
>JANWHV010000291.1 GCA_025450255.1 Chloroflexota bacterium
CAATAACGCACTATCCAGCAAAGGTGGCGCCATGACTCGACACGCAGGCCGTCTCACGATCGTGCTCAGTTGCCTTATCGCGGTCGTTGGACCATTTTCATGGGGCAGAGGCACCGCCCCGGCAGCGCTAGCCGGGGCGAGCGGGGCGTCAAGCGCAACCCAGGCGGTGCCGCTCGCCAGCAGCATGCCAAAGGTCCTGCCGGCCCTCGTCGTCACGGTGCAGCCGGCCCAGATCAAGGTCGGACGCGACGTGGTGGTGCAGATCAGCGTCAGCGCCCACGGCACGCCCGTCACGGGCGCCCTGGTCAGCCTCACCGGCGCCGGCCGCCCCGCCCTGGGCACCAGTACGCGCCGCCCCCTCGCCTTCACCGTCCACGCCACCGCCCTGGGCACCGCCCTGCTCAGCGTCAGCCGCGCCGGCTACGCCCCCAGCGCCCGCAACCTGCCCGTCGTCCCCGGCGCCCCCGCCACCGTGATGGCCATCACCCACGGCCTGGCCATCCAGGCCCCCCACGCCCGCGCCGCCCCCGGCGCCGTCGGCGCCGACCTGCGGCAGGATTACCACGCCCGCACCGCCGCCCGCCAGTTCGCCTCCCTCGGCCTGCGCGACGGCACCCTCGTCGACCTCAACGCCAACACCGACGTGCTGATCAAGGACCCCCTGCACAGCACCCTCGCCCGGGGCGAACTCTTCCTCCAGGTCGTGCACGGCGATTCCCATCCCCACGTCGTCCAGGCCGGCACCGCCCTCGCCGCCACCAAGGGCACCCGCCTCGACGTGCGCTTTGACCCCACCCGCAAGCTCGCCGTCGTCACCGTGGTCGAGGGCAAGGTCCAGGTCTCTAATCAGGGCCACGCCGTGCTGGTCGGCGCCGGCCAGCAGAGCACCATCCTCGCCAACCGCCCGCCCAGCCCGCCCCGCCACGTCGACCTCACTTCCCTCCTCGGCTGGCTCAAGAACCTGCCCAACTCCACCACCAGCGTCGTCCCCCCCGTCCTCAACCTCCCCCTCCCGCCCCTCGTCCCCACTCCCCTCCCCCCTATCGCCCAATCCCCCACCATGACCATTACCTCCGCGCTGGAAGCCACGACCTGGTCCGGGATCGTTCTGCTCCAGGGCGCGGTCACCATCCCCGCCGGCCAGACACTGACCATCCAGCCCGGCACAACTGTCTTGATGGATAACAACGCCTCGATTGTGGCGAACGGCGTAATCACGGCCAGGGGCAGCGCGGTGGCGCCGATTATCTTTACGAGCGCGAATCCCCGCCCGAGTCCGGATGATTGGGAGAGTATTACCTTTAGCGGAACCGGGTCGAGCGCGAGCGTGCTGGACTACGTGCAAGTGTTCTACGGCGGCTACTACAGCAGTGAAAACGCGGAAATCGTGGCCACGGCCGGCGCCGCGCCTGCGATCAGTAACTGCGTGATCGGGAAGTCGGAAGGTGACGGCATCTTCCTCGATACGTCGAGCCCGGCCACGGTTTCGAACTGCGTATTCACGGCAAACGGCAGCTATGCCGTGTCGGTCGAAATGAATCAGTCTGGACTTGTAACCGGATCGCGCCTCGGCAACGGCCAGACTTTGGGCATCCTTATCCGCGATGGGACGGCGCTGAGCCAGGATGCAACGTGGCATCATCAGGACGTGCCATTCTATCTGGCGAACGGCGTCAAGGTGAACGCAGGCGCGCATTTGACTGTCGAGGCTGGAACGGTCGTCGAGATGGTGAACAACGCGTCACTCACGGTGTCCGGCGTGATGACCGCCATCGGCAGCGCCGCGCAGCCGATTGTATTTACCAGCGCCGCCGCTCAACCTGGCCCCGACGACTGGGAGTACATCGACTTCAACGGCGCCGCCGCCAGCCCCAGCGTCTTGAACTACGTGCAGGTATTCTATGGCGGCTATTACAACGATTCCAACGCCGAGATCAGCGCGCACGCGGGCGCCAATCCCACAATCGAAAACTGCGCGATCTCCCAGTCCGAGGGCGCCGGCATCTATGCGGACGACACGAGCCGGCCGACCATCCAGAACTGCACGTTCGCCGCGAACGGCGGCTTCGCGGCGGATCTCCCCGCCGACGATGCTTCACATACGAGTGGGAACAATGTGGCAGCCAATCAAACCGGCCTGAATCTTCGCGGTACCGCGGTGACGAATTCCGGCGCCTGGCGCCACCAGGGAGCGCCCTTCGTGCTGCAAAACGGCGTGCAAATCTTGCCCGGCGCCGTAATTCATATCGACCCGGGGACCGTGCTGTTGATGGCGAATAACGGTTCGTTGAGCGTCACCGGAGTCTTGCTGGCCCAGGGCAGCGCGGCGGCGCCGATCACCGTCTCATCCGCCAACCCTCAGCCCGCGCCCGACGACTGGGAATATATAGACCTATCGGGCCCGGAGGCAAGCAAAAGCGTGCTGGATCACGTGCAGATCGCCTACGGCGGCTATTACAACGACGGCAACGCCGAGCTATCGGTACACAAGGGCGCCACGCCGGCGATCAGTAATTCGGTGCTGGCCTATTCCGAGGGAGCCGGCATCTACGTGGACGATACGTCCAGGCCGGCGATCAGCAATTGCCTGTTCGCGAGCAATTCGGGCGACGCGATCCTGACGCCTGCCGACGACTCCACACAGATAAGCGGCATCGGGCTGGCGGTCGGCCAGACCGGTATCCACGTGCGCGGCACGACGATCGCGCATTCGGGCGCCTGGCACCAGCAAGACGCGCCGCTCCTCCTGGAAAACGGTGTCTCGTTAGCCGCGGGAGTGACGCTCACCATCGATCCTGGCGTCACAATCCTGATGCTCGATAACGGCTCAATGACCATCGACGGCACCTTGCTCGCGCGCGGTACGGCAAACGCGCCGATAGTGGTGAGCAGCGCCAGGGCGAAGCCGGCCCCCGACGATTGGGAGTCGATCACCTTTAGCGGTCCGAGCGCCAGCGGCAGCGTGCTCGACTACCTGAATATCTCGTATGGCGGCTACTACAGCGATGGCAGCGCCGAGGTGGTGACCCAGAAAGGGGCCAATCCAACCATCACGCATTCGGTTTTCGCGTGGTCGCAGGGAGATGGCGTGTACGCCGAAGACGGGTCGCAGCCCACTATTGCCTTCAATGTGTTTCAGAAGAATTTGGGGGCCGCAATCAGTCTGCCCAAGAAAGATCCGAGCCGCGTCCACGACAATCAACTCGCGTCCGGCCAGCAGGTCATCGAGTTCCGAGGCTAGAGCATGCGTCGGCTCCAGTTACGCGCGGCGGGTCCACGGGCGCGCGCGCGGCGGCGCGCGCGTCTCGCCGCCGCGCTGGCCGCGGCGCTGATCGTCGCCATCAGTGCCGCCGTGGCCCTGAATGGCGCGTTTGAAGCAGCGGACTTAAGCTGGCAGAGCTTTGCGTTTGGCTGGAGGCATGCCCTGTGTCTCGATCCTCGGCAATATGGCTACAAGCAGGGAAGCTCGGGCACGATCTCCAGTTGCGGCCACACTGTCGGCCTGAGCAGCGGCCAGCCGCACATCGTGGTCGTCGCCTACGACGATTCCAGCGATCGCCAGATGACCGCCGCGGGCGCGACGACCGGGTTCACCCGCCAGGCCACCGCCGAGCTTATCTCACGGCTTAAGGCGTATGGCGCCAGGCTGATCGTTCTTGACCGCCTCTATGAAGACGCGCGACCTGGGACGGCGGAGCTGGCCGCCGCCATGCGCAAGGCCGGGAACGTGGTAGTGGCGCAGGAGATTCAAATTCAGACCACCGCAACGACGAGTCTCAATTCAATAGTGCCGCTTGAACAGTCGGTTTCGGCCGCGGCGGCGGGGCGCGGAATCGTGAACTTGCCGCCGCCGGACGCGTCAGACCCCAATGCACGGTACCGGCGCTATAACTATGATGTACAGGTCATTAAGGATCCGGATACGGGCCGTTATCCACCATCCCTGGCACTCGCTGCCGCCCACGCTCTCGGCGTGAACCCTCGCACCAGCGATCTAACCTTTCTGATCAATTTCGCCGGCCAGGCAGGCACGGCCTTTCCACGATTCTCCATGGCCGATCTTCTGGCAGGCACGCCGTTTGTGCCGGCGAGCACGGGCATCCAGCAAACTCAGCACCCGGAGCTGAACAACGCCATCGTATTCGTCGGCGACGAAACCCAGGCCGATAAAGACTATTTCTCCACGCCGGTCGACAGCGCCGACTCAACCTTGCCCTCCGGCCAGCACCTGATGTGGGGTGTCGAGCTCAATGCCCACGCCCTGAACACCATCCTGAACGACGGTCCATTGCAACGCCCGGAAACGCCCCAGCAACTGCTGATGACACTGCCGCTCGCTATCATTGCCGCCATCTGGGCCGTGCGTGGGGCCTTCTGGTCAAGCCTCGTGGCGATCGCGGGGCTGACCGCCGCGTTGTATGCCGGCGCCTGGCTCGCCTTCATCAATCTCAACACATGGATCGACATTACCGCGCCCACGGTCGCCGTCGTTCTGGCCCCCCTTGCCGTGCTTGGCGTACGCCTGGGCACCGAGCAGCGAGCCACGCGCGAGGTGCGGTCGCTCTTCGGGCGCTATGTCGCGCCAAGCGTGGTCAGCCGCATCGTTGACGACCCTGATGCCTTTGGCCTCGATGGCGTGCTGCGCGATGTGACCGTGCTCTTCTCGGACATCCGCAGCTTCACCACCCTTTCCGAGGGCATGCCGCCGCAGCAGATCGTCCGCATGCTGAACCGCTACTTCACGGCCATGGTCGAGGAGATCCACGCCCAGGGCGGCACCGTCGACAAATACGTCGGCGATGCGATCATGGCCCTGTTCGGCGCGCCCGATGACCAACCGGACGCGCCGGCTCGCGCCGTCCGCGCGGCCCTCGGCATGCAACGGCGGCTCATAGGCTTGAACGAGGTATTCGCGGTCGAGCTGGGCCGGACTATCGCCTCCGGTATCGGCATACACCATGGATCGGCGGCGGTCGGCGTGATTGGCGCTCCATCAAAGCGCGAATACTCGGCGATCGGCGATACCGTGAACACCGCCTCCCGCCTCGAGGGTCTGACCAAGGACGCCGGCTATGCTATCGCCGTCAGCGCGATGGTGGTCGAGTCGCTGCCTGAGGAGTTGCGGATTGCGGTGACCCCACACGATCTCGGCGAGATGGCGGTCAAGGGACGGTCGGCCAGGATCCGCGTGTATGGTCTGGGAATGCCGATCGCCTTGCCAATCCCCACATCGCATGCCGCGGTCGGCGGCGCCGTCACGCCCAGTGAGAAGCCAGGCATCCCCGCTTAAGCACCATAACTACAGCTACCCGATAGATTTCATAGTATAAGGCCTTCCGCCGGCGTACTCGCACGGGTTGCGACACGCAATCGAGTATGCTTATGGTCATTGGAGCCCGTAACGATCTCAGACCCGCGCCGGCCTCCAAGGTGGATA
>JANWHV010000292.1 GCA_025450255.1 Chloroflexota bacterium
CCACACGAATGCCTGCTGCTGGCCGATCTTCAGGGTGACCGAGGTTCGCGTTACCAGCACGAGCAGGTGATCGCCGGGCGTTTTCGCTCCGGCCCCGGTCCACGCGCTGGCCAGATAGTAGCCGGGGAGCACGGCACGGCCGCCGACCACCAGTGGCTGGCGGACTAGCAGCGACTTGTTGAGCGGCGCTTGCGAGGCCACCTGCCAGGTCGCGAGCTGAGGCGCTCCGGCGGGCGCCGTACCGTCCCAGTTGTTCGGCGGGTTGTAGAGCAAGCTCGTGAACTGCGTTGCGTTGAGCTTGTACAGATTGAGCGTGAAGCTCGGCAGGTTAACGGCGTGGGCATAGATGTTCGCGCCGAGGTAGGCGTTGTACACCGCGCCAGGACCCTGGCTTACCAGCGATAGGCTGGGCGCGGCCGCCTTTGTGGTGAAGCTGGTACTGTAGGTGCTGGGCAGCGCTTGATTCGCCGTGCCGAGCGCGCGCCGGTCGATGCCGATCGTATAGCGCGTCGACGGCAGGAAATCGCCATTTATCGTCACCACCGTGCCGGTGTCGTCAAGGTACACATAGGTGTAGTCGGGTTTTGGGCTGACGTGTACGGCCTTCTGGATGACATCCTGCGAGACAGGGGCTGAGAGCGTGATCTTGATGCCGTTGCTGGTATCGACGTTGGCGGCGCCGGGCGCCGGATCGCTGCCGACCGCGGTGAGCGGCTTTGTTACCGCGTATGTCCAGGTATACGGCTGGGCCATGGGCAGCGGTCCGCCCGTGCCGAGCACGCCCGCCGCCTCGGCGACGGATACCGAGGCGCCCAGCGGCAGCGGCGCCGCAAGGTGATAGGTCATCACCGTGTCCCTGGCCGGCGGCGCGGTTGTAGTGCCGCCGTTGTCGTTTGTGTTGGTTGGGACCTTCGCGCCTGATCCATTGGGCTGCGTCGCGAGCACGGGCTCATTCCAGGTGAAATGGCCGCTCACCGGAGATCCCGCCGCCTTCATCGAGAAAGCACCCTGGGCGGATGCGTGCCGCACGGGTTGGTTGAATATGATCTGCACGCTGTCGCGCGGCAGCGTGTATTGGGTGCCGGTGACCGGCGCCACGCTCAGCACGCCTGGGCGCAGCGTCTCGAACGCGAACGAGTAGGAACCGGGAAGGCGTGAGCCATCGCTTGCGGTCACGTCCGCGCGCGTCGTCACCTGGTATCGCGTGCCCAACGCGAGGCCGTTCGGCGCCTGGTAGGTCCAGATGCTTGTGTTGATCCAGCGCCCCTGGCCGCTGACGGCCGGCGCGATCATGGCTGGGGTATGGGCGCCGGCGACGCCGACGTCGGAAAGCGACACAATCGGTCTGTCAAATGTAAGGGAAATAAATCCAGTCGCGGGCACGTCCGTGGCGCCAGCGGCCGGGGTGCTGTGCAGGACGCGCAGCGCGGCCGGCGCGGCTCGCGTGGGCTCGACATGCGCCAGGGCGCTCACGGCGAAGGTCAGGGCAAGGGCGACGCGGGCTGCTGTCTGGCCGTACGGTACTCGTGCAAGTCTTCGCATGAAACGGTTGTTTCCTTTCAAGGTGATCATCAGTATCATGGCACGTCTCTTGAACTCTTGCTAGAGGGGCGCGGCCGCCCTGGCAACCTGGATGGTCGATACGCCGCTCCGTACAAGCCTGCCGGCGCGATCGCGGCCAACAGCCTGGATGCGGTGGGTACCCTCCGCCATCGGCCAGAGCCATTCACCGCCGCCTCCCGCGTACCGGTACCGTGGATGGCCGTCCACCAATACCTCGATGCTGCCGGGCACGATGGCGGACGACTGTACGTCCACCGGAACGGCTTGATAGGCCAGGGGCACGGAGAGGCTTATCTGATACCGCGATCCGTCGGGCGGGCCGCCAAGGGCCACGAGCGGCTGGATAGTCGCGGGCCGCGCATTAGCGCGCGGCTGCGTGCCGGCGATGAATACTTCGTCCTGGCGATCCGTGCACGCGCTGTCCGGCGGCAGCCCCGTGCCTGGGCAAATAGTCTCATGGACGATACCGGACGGCTGCGTGAAGTCTAGCGGCGGCAGGTTCCGCGAGGCCGCTTCCATGAAGTCGTGCCAGATCGGCGCCGCGCCGGAGATTCCGGACACATCGCGCATCGCGGTGTTGTCCGCGTTGCCGACCCAGACACCGGTGACGAGAAACGGCGTATACCCCACCGTCCAATTATCGTGGAAGTCGCTTGTGGTGCCCGTCTTGGCGGCGGCTGGGCGATCGAGCAGCAGCGGGCTGGCGGCGCCGAACTCGGGTAAGCGCGCCGCGTTATCGGACAGGATGCTGGTGAGCAGATACGCAACTTGAGGGCTGACGGCGCGACCACCCGCCGTCGGCTGCCAATCGAACAGCACGGCGCCGCGCGAGTCGGCGACGCGCAGGATAGCGACCGGGTCATGATGGATGCCGTTGGCGTCGAACGTGGCATACCCGCTGGTCAGGTCGAGGAGCTTCACCTCGCCGCCGCCAAGGGTTAGCGCGAGACCGTAGCGGCGCGCGTCGTTCATGGTGGTGATACCCGCCGCGTGCGCCACGTCGAGCATGGCCGAAATGCCCACATGGTCGAGCACCTTGACCGCGGGCACGTTGTAGGAGTTGGCGAGCGCCGTACGCAGGGTGACGATGCCGTGGAAACTCAGATCGTAGTTCTGTGGCAAAAACGGCACGCCCTCCTTGGTCTTGAAGGCGGTCGGCGCGTCGTCCACGACCGTGGCCGGCGTGTAGTCGCGAGCGAAAGCGGCGGCATAGGTGAAGGGCTTTATGGCGGAGCCTGGTTGACGGGAAGCTAGTGCCACGTTCACCGAGCCATCGATCGCGCGGTCCGTGTAGTTGGCGCTGCCGACCATGGTCAAGATCTGGCCCGTCCGCGGATCGATGGCCACCAGCGCCCCATCATGGACATCATGATCCTTTTGCAGTCGATCGACGTGTTGGCGCACGATGTCCTCGGCCTGGTGCTGCAAGTTCAGGTCGAGACTGGTCGTCACCTGCAGGCCGCCGCGCTCAAGCGCGTCGCGGCCAAAGCGTTTTTCCAGGAGCGAGACGACGTAGAAAACAAAGTGCGGCGCCTGGATGCCCTGGCCGGGCGGGGCCAGTCCCAGGGGCTCGGCGTCGGCCTGCTGCTGTTGTTGCGCGCTGATATAGCCGTTCTCGCGCATCAGCCGCAGCACGGTCGCGCGCCGATCGCGCGCGGATTCCGGAGACAAGAGCGGGTTATAGAGTGTTGGAGCGCGTGGAATACCGGCAAGCAACGCGCATTGCGCGAGATCCAGGGTGGATACCGGCCGCCCGAAATAGGCTTCGGAGGCTGCTTCGACCCCGTAGGCCAGATTGCCGTAGTAGACGTTGTTCAAGTACAGCGCCAGCACGCCATCCTTTGAGAGCCGCGTTGCCAGTTGCAGGGCTAGGGATGCCTCGTGCAACTTGCGGGCAAGCGTGCGTTGCAGGCGTTCGTTGGGCGACAGCAAGATGGTGCGCACAAGCTGCTGCGTGATGGTGCTGCCGCCGTAGGCGGGCTGCCCGAGCCGCGCGTCCAGCACGACGGAGCGGAGAATCGCGATCGGGTCGATACCGGGATTGTGGTAAAAGGAGGCGTCCTCGGCGGCGATCGTCGCCTGGCGGAGCGCGGGCGGTATGCCGGAGAGCGGCACGGTGACTCTGCGGCCGCCGGGACCGATTACTTCGTAGAGCAGGTTACCGTTCCGGTCCATGATGCGGGTGCTGGGCGCGGGCACGTAGGCGTTCAGGTCGTTTGGCAACGGGTACTCGTGGAACAGCACCAGTATCCCGACCACCCCCGCGACCGCGAGGGCGACGAGCAGGCAGGCAAGTAGGCGCAGGAGGCGCCACCAGAGCGGGCGTTTCCGACCGGTAGGCGGCGGCCAGGTTGCGGGATCCGGGGAGGACTGTTGCACGCTTCGTTTCCGTTCTCGCAACCTGATCTGAGGCCCCTGCCACCGAGATAACGTACATGAAATCGAAAACGTTACATTGAGCGTCCCACACGCGAGGCATCCGCGTCCACGCGCTGTCGTCGCTCGCCGCCCGATCGCGCACCAGGAAGGAGCCTGCCACGCTTGTACGTTCGATGATTTCGCGCGGGCAGAGCGGAAAATGCGGGAAATAAGGCGTTATACGGCACGTATTGTGTGCTATAACTCATTCCTCGCTATATTCAACGGGTACGGGATGATGCGGGGCCTGGAATACGGGGTGCGGGACCTCGCAAGGGGTATTCCGGGTACGCACGAAAACGGATCCCGGGCACAACAGTAAACGGCCGTCGTCGATGAGGCCGTACGCATGGGGTAACAAAGGAGAATATCGATGGCTGATCAGGGATACGAGGCCTACTGCGTGAAGTGCAAGACCAAGCGCACCATGGCCGACGCGAAGCAGATCACCATGAAGAACGGCCGGCCGGCGATGCAGGGCAAGTGCCCCGTATGCGGCACCACGTTGAACAGAATTCTGGCCGGCGGCGCCGCCAAGTAACTCCCTCACTCAAAACGGCGCCGTGCTCGAAGTGAGACGCGGCGCCGCCCGGAGCCGCCTGCTACCCTCCCTCAATTCGCTACTTGAGCAGGCTCAACCTATCCGCGGTCAACTTGTCGATCCTCCACCGATGAAGTCGGCGCACCAGCTATTCCGCTCATGTGTGTAAAATGCGGAACTGTGTGGCGCGAATCCGCGCGGTACTATGCGGTAACGTGCATTGGGTAGATGCGCGCCTGGTATCCTGACGGTCACGCGTTGCCGTCATGAGCAGCCGTTACATGCGGCGTCGCCGGCACGGCCCGGCGAATCGCGCGGCGAGCGAGCCGCAATGCCCTGCTCGTGACGTGGCGTGGGATCAGTAGCGCATGGAGGCGCGATTGTCTGAGCAGCCGGCGGCCATACAGGTGGCCAACCTCCGGAAGACCTTCGTCGTGCCGCAACGTGAAGCCGGCCTGAAGGCGGCACTCCGGGGCCTCGTGCGTCGCAAAACCAAGGCGGTAAACGCCGTCGAGGGCATCACTTTTGCCATCGCGCCCGGCGAGGTGGTGGGATTCCTTGGCGCCAACGGCGCCGGCAAGACGACCACGCTCAAAATGCTCTCCGGCCTGCTGCACCCGTCAGGCGGCGATGTTCACGTCCTGGGATACACGCCGCGCCGCCGCGAAAAGTCGTTTCTCCGCCAGATTACCCTGGTGATGGGGAACCGGAACCAACTGCAATGGGACATCCCAGCCCTGGACTCGTTCGAATTGAATCGCGCCATCTATCGCATCCCTGAACGGGAGTTCCGCAAAACCCGCGATGAATTTATCGAGCTTCTGGACCTGCGAGAACTGGTGAAGCAGCCCGTACGGAACTTGTCGCTCGGCGAGCGCATGAAAATGGAGATCGCCGGCGCGCTGCTGCATCGGCCCAGGGTACTCTTCCTTGACGAGCCGACCATCGGTCTGGATGTCACCATGCAGCGGCGGATCCGATCGTTTATCGACGAATACAACCGTAATCACGGCGCTACCGTACTGCTCACAAGCCACTATATGGCGGACGTGGAGGCACTCTGCAAGCGCGTGATCGTCATCCACCATGGCCGCATGCTGTTCGACGGCCCGCTGACCAGCCTGGTGGGTCAGTTCGCGGCCCATAAAACTATTGGCGTCACGCTGGAGGATCCGACCGTGTCGCTCGAGGCGTATGGGGAAGTTACCGGCACGGATAACGGCCGGGTGTTGCTACGCGTGCCAAAAGCCGAAACATCGAGTATTACGGCGCGCTTGCTCACCGAGCTGCGGGTCAGTGACCTGACCGTGGAAGAGCCGCTGATCGAGGACGTCATCGCGCGCGTGTTCGCGCAGGAGTTGCCCGCGTGACCGCGTACCTGGACCTGTACTGGACGCACATGAAGGTTGCCATGGCCGTGCAGTTCCAGTACCGGGTGGCGAATTATTTCTACATGATCGGCATGATTGCCGAGCCGGTGATTTATCTTGTGGTGTGGTCCACGATCGCGAATGCGCATGGCGGCGCGGTCGGAGGATTCACGGCCGGGCAGTTCGCGGCCTACTACATTGTCTGGACCCTGGTGCGAAACATGAATATCGTGTTTACGCCAAACGGCTGGGAGTGGCGAATCAGGAACGGCGAGCTATCCGCCATGCTTCTTCGCCCCATCCATCCTATCCACTATGACCTTGCCTACTTCGCGGGCTGGAAGGTCGTGGTGATCGTTCTGTGGCTCCCGCTGGCCGCGTTGTTGTCGCTGGCTTTCCACCCGTCGCTGAGCCCGAGCGTACCCGACGTGTTGGTGTTCGCGGTAGCCATCTGGGGCGCGTATCTCATTCGCTCGATGATGTTGTGGCTGCTCGGTATGGTGTGCTTTTATACCACGCGGGTTGGGGCAATCTTCGATATTTACTTCGCGCTCGAGCTGCTGCTCTCGGGGCGGCTGGTACCCATGTCGCTATTGCCCGGCTGGGCACGGAGCATAGCGGACTTTCTGCCGTTCCAGTGGACGTTCAGCTTCCCGATCGAGGCCGTGATTGGTAATCTATCCACCCGTGACCTGGTGACTGGCCTTGCCATGCAGGCGTTCTGGGTGGCGATTGGCGCCGCGATGATCGGCGTGTGGTGGCCCGCCGCGATCCGGCGCTATACCGCGGTGGGGAATTAAGGGAGCCGATGAACTTCTTCCGCTTGAGCTTCGTATTCTTCCGCGTCGGCGCCATGAACGAGTTGCAATACCGCGTGAACTTCGTGGTGCAACTCTTCCAGACCTTCATCGCCGTCGCCACTGGCCTGGCCGGGCTGTGGCTCGTGTTCAACCAGACCAACACGCTGGGCGGCTGGACCCCCTACCAGTTATTGGCGGTGATGGGCGTCTACACGCTGATGGGTGGGCTGATCGCCGCGCTGATTCAGCCAAACATGGAGCGGCTGATGACCGATATCCAGCGCGGCACCCTGGACTACCTGCTCACCAAGCCCGAGGATTCTCAGGTTATGGTGAGCATACGCGAGCTGCGAATCTGGGAACTTGTGAACGTGATCACCGGCTTCGCGATCGTGGCGGTCGCGGTCGCGCACCTCAAGTCGACACTCGGGCTGGGCGAGGCGCTGATCTTTCTGGCCGTCCTGATCCTTGGCGGCCTGATGATTTACAGCTTCTGGTTGATATTGACTACCGCCGCGTTCTGGGTCGTGCGGATAGACGAGATTGTCAATCTGTTTCAGGGCGTGTATGCCGCCGGACGGTATCCGGTCGGCATCTACCCGGGCTGGCTGCGCGGCGGCCTCACCTTCCTCGTCCCGGTGGCCTTCGCGGTCACGGTCCCCGCCGAGGCTCTTACCGGCCGGCTGGATGGGCAAACGGTAGCGGGCGCCGTGGCGCTCACGGCGGCGCTGCTCGCCGTGGCGCGCTGGTTCTGGTCGTTTGGGTTACGGCGATACTCAGGCGCGTCGGCGTAGCCGGCGTGCCGACTCCATGCTTGGCGGTACCATGGAGTCGGCGCCGCGTGGGGTTGCGCGGATCGACGACAGTGGTGAGGGATAGGAATTTGGACCGTGCCGCGCTGATACGGGTGGCGCGAGGGATCGAGCCTGCCGATCTGGTGCTGCATGGCGGCACGGTCGTCAATGTGCTGTCAGGTGAGATCTACCGGGCCGACGTCGCGGTGCGCGACGGCACGATCGCGGGCGTCGGCAGCGGCTATCAGGGCCGAGAGATGGTCGACGTTACCGGGCGGACCCTTCTCCCCGCCCTGATCGAAGGCCTTGTCCATAACGACCGCACCTTGCTCTCGGTGCCTGAGTTCGCGCGCGCCGTACTGGCGCGCGGCACCACCACCGCGATAATCGACCCGCATGAGATTGCCAACGTGCTTGGGCTTGAGGGAATTCGCCTGATGCTGCGCTGGGCGCGACAGGTACCGCTGGAGATCCACGTGCAACTGCCGTCGTGCGTGCCCGCGTCCGCGTTCGAGAGCGCGGCTGAGACGCTCGACGTGGCCGCCCTGCGCCAGTTGGTGGGCGAGCCGGGCGTGCTCGGGCTGGGCGAGTTGATGAATTTCCCCGGCGTGCTGGCCGGAGACCCCGACCTTCTGGCCAAGGTCGCGCTGTTCGGCCCGGACGGCTATGTGGATGGGCACGCGCCGGGCCTGTCAGGCCAGGACCTCGCGGCGTACATCGTGGCCGGCGCGCGCACCGACCATGAATCAACGACCGCCGCGGAGGCGGCGGAGAAGCTGCGCCTGGGTATGTGGCTGCTGGTCCGCGAGGGATCAACCGAACGGAATTTGCAGGACCTTTTGCCGGTGGTCAAGCGCCTGTCTCCGTCGCGAAGCCTCTTTTGCAGTGACGATATCACGCCAAACCACTTGCTGCGCGTCGGCCATCTGGACGCCGTGCTCCGCCAGGCCGTGGCCGGCGGCCTTGATCCGCTGCAGGCCGTCCGCATGGCGACAATCAACGCGGCGGAGTGCTTCGGCCTGCGCCGCCGCGGCGCCATCGCGCCCGGCTTCCTGGCCGACCTGGTCGTGGTCGACGATCTAGAGCGGTTCACCGCCGTAAGGGTCTACAAACGCGGCGCGCTCATCGCGCGTGACGGCGTCCTGGTGGTGGATTTTGGCGCGCCCACGTTTGACCACGGCGCCGGCACTATGCGCGTACCACCACTGACGCGCGATTCGTTCAAGCTGCCGGGGGCCGAGGGTGACGCCCGCGTGATCGGGATCATTCCCGACCAGATCGTTACCGAGCACCTGACGCTGCCGGCGCCATACCTGGATGGCCATCTGCATGCCGACGCGGAGCGTGACATCGCCAAGATCGCGGTGATCGCGCGCCACGGCGGCGCCGGGCGCATTGGCCTTGGGCTCGTCCGCGGTTTCGGTCTCCGCCGCGGCGCCCTGGCGTCTTCCGTGGCCCACGACGCCCATAACCTTGTGGTGGTGGGCATGAGCGACGAGGAAATGCTCCTGGCGGCGCGGCATGTCACGCGCATGGATGGCGGCGTGGCCGTGGTCGCGGGCGGCGCGGTGCCGGCCGATTTGCCGTTGCCGATCGCCGGCCTGATGTCCGCGTTGCCCATCGCGGCGGTGGCGGCGCGTCTCGACGCCATCGACGCGGCCGCGGCCGATCTTGGCTGCGCTCTGGAGCATCCGCTGATGACTCTCAGCTTCCTGGCCCTGTCGGTAATACCCTCGCTCAAGCTGACCGACCAGGGCCTGCTCGACGTCGATCGCTTCGCCCTGGTGCCGGTGCAGGGTAGCGCGTGGGCCTGACATTGCCATGACATCG
>JANWHV010000293.1 GCA_025450255.1 Chloroflexota bacterium
CCGCAACTCGCCCACGACATCGGTAAATTGCCAGCCGGCTTTGGGCGTCGTGGTGATGAAACCGAAGGTCGGGGATGTCGTGTCCAGGTCGATCGGCCCGAATGAGGCCACGCCCACGGCGCGCACGGTGCGTCCTTGTCCCACGTGTTGAAAAAATTCGACCACCCTGGCAAGCGTTTCAGTTGGATGCGTGGTCGGGAATGTGCGCGTAGCCACGATGTCGTCGGGACCAGTCCCGATCATGCAGGCAAACTTCGTGCCGCCGCCCTCAACGCCGCCGAACACCGTGCTGGTCACGCGAACTCCTTCATGCCGTTAGCGACCGTAAAAGCCGGGTGTTACAAACAACTCGCGCAGTGCCAGAGTCACCGCTCCCAGGGCAGGTGTCTGTTCGTCGATTTCGGCAGGGAGCACGAGGACGCTCGCCGGCACGGCCCGCCTGCCCATTGCTGTGCGGAGCATGTCGTACGTCCGTGGGCCGGCGTTGTCCATATCATGCCCGATAAAGATAACGGATGGATGGAATAGCGCCACCAGACTCGCCAGACCGGTGGCAAGATGATCGCAAACGTGCCGCACCACGGACGTGGCTAGCTCATCGCCGGTCTCTACCGCGTCCCATATGCGCTCGGGCGTTAAAGCATCATAGTCTTCGTGCAGCGGATCCGGCATCGATCCGGCCAGGCGGGCGTTTTTCGGCAGTAGTTGGGTCAGGCTGCTGTCGCCGCCTCGTCTGATCGCTTCTATGGTGTGGGCCACCAGGTGCGGGGTAGCGGTGAAAATCTCCAGGCATCCGCGGTTTCCGCAGGCGCAACGGGGACCGTCACTCTGAATGGACGAATGACCAAATTCCGGGTTCAGGTCACCGCCTGACTTGAATAGGTGGCCGTCGACGATGATGCCCGCGCCCACTCCGGCCCCAACCGCGACATAGGCGAAGTTAGCATGTTCGCGACCGGCGCCGAACCATTGCTCCGCCAGCGCCGCGGTATTGGCATCGCTGTCGATCGCCACGGGCAGGCTGAACCGTGACTCCAGCAGCGCCTTGAACGGGACGTTCGTCCAGCCCTCGAACGTACTTGCCATAATCGTGCCGGTCCTCGTGTTGAGCGGTCCAGGCGCCCCGACGCCGATGCCGCGCAAGCGGTCGCGCGGCACGCCTGACTGCTGAATCGCATGGTCCACCAGATCGAGGACCCGGCTCACGCGCATGTCCGTGCTATGGGACAGTGACACGGCGATGTGCTCGTGGAAGAGCATTTCGGCGGCAAGGTTCGTTACCACCACCGTGGCGCGCGTCCGCGTGAGATTTATTCCTACCAGGTAACAGGCGTCCGCTCTGATCGCCAGGCCGGTGGGTCTGCGGCCGGCGGAGCGCCGAGAGGGCACGCCGGCGCCGTCCGCCTCTGCTGCCGTTAGCGTGTCTGCTTCCGCCACCAGCCCGGCGGCAAGCAGGTCGTCGACGATATGCGTGACGGTGGCCGGGTTAAGGCCACTGTGGTCGGCCAGCGCTTTTCGGGATATTGGCGCATAATGGCGAATTGCCTCGAATACCGCCGACCGATTTCGCTCTCCAACCGTGGCGCTATTGATGCCGATGAGCGGGCGGTGTGACCCGCGACCCAACTGCGCCATTCTACTCCGAGTGCCTCCGGACGTCGGGCGACCCATACGATCCGCCGCGTCATCTTCAGTATATTGGGCTTCCGGGCCTGACGATACCGCCGACCGGCGGTCCGGCGCCGCATCGGATCCGAGTTGGGGCTGTCCGTGCCGCTTTCGACTGGATGGGGAGTCCGTCATTGCCATCCCTTGCGCAATGGTTACCAGGCGTTCCTTGATGCGACGGCCGGCATTGCCAACAGGGTTGACGACTTGCCCGTCACATGCTACGGTGGCAATCACATTGTTGCATTAATTGATTGCCCCACGCAATAAATCCGAAACATCCTCTGGCCATGAAAGGCTGTGATTTTGCGAGAGGAGGTGTAGCGCCGGTCGCCTTACACGAACCGGCAACGGTAATCAGTACAGGCTGCGTGTCTTAATCAAACAATGGTCCCGAAGCATTGACCTGGCGAGTCGCGGCATTTCTCATGGCACCGGCGCCATGGCTACTTGTTGAAAGGTAGGCTACATGCGATCTCCCGCAAAAGTGATGCGTTGGGCGTGCGGCGCCGCGGTGCTCTGCGCGCTCACCTCGACCATGCCCGTGTCCACGCCCGCGCAAGCGCATCCCGCCCGCGCCCAGATTATTATCGGCTACCTGGTGAAGACCCTGACCAATCCATACTTCGTCGCCATGGAGCCCGTTGCCAAGGCCGAGGCTGCCAAGCTCGGCGTGAAGTTGGTATACGAGGCCGGAAAGTACGACGGCGATACCGCGACCCAGACGTCCCAGATTCAGGATCTGGTTACCCAGGGCGCCAAGGCAATCGTTTTGATTCCCAGTATTTCAGCTGGAATCGTGCCCGCGGTTAAGGCCGCCACCGCCAAGGGTATCACCGTCATCGCCCTGGATACCGCGACCGACCCGGCCAGCGCCGTCACGGCGTTCTTCGCCACCGATAATTATCAGGCCGGAATCCTCAACGGTCTCTGGGCGCGTAAGGCTTTCGCCGGCGTGACGCCAAAGATTGCTCTATTGGAAGGCACGCCAGGTAGCTCGGTAAACACGGACCGCATGCAAGGTTTCTTGAATGGGTTCGGTCTCAATACCATGAAGCAATACGTCGTCGCCGACCAGATCACCAACGGCGATCAGGGCAAAGGCCAGACGGCGATGGAGAATATTCTCACTGCCCATCCTGACGTGTACCTTGTCTGGACGATTAACGAGCCCGCCGCGCTTGGCGCGGCGACCGCGATCAAGGCCAAGGGTCTCGCCGGCAAGATCAAGATTGTGTCGATGGACGGTGGATGCCGCGGCATCAAGGCCGTGCGTGACGGTATCATCAGCACCGACGTCATGCAGTTCCCGTCGAAGATGGCCAAGCTGGGCGTCGACTACGCGGTCCAGGCGGCGAACGGCAAGAAGATACCGGCCCTGATCGACACTGGCGAAGTGTTGGTCACCACGCACCCGCAGCCATTTGTCCCCTGGAGCCCGGTCTCGTTTGGGCTCGCCAATTGTTGGGGTTAAAGCACGACGCCGCGACGCGAAGCCGGCTCGAAATCAGTGGCGTGCCCGCGGCATAGCGCATAGAGGTCCCGTTGTACAATGGACGGGCAGGCTGCAAGGCAACCTGCCCGTCCATCGCTGCTTGCAGGCGAGTCGCGGGCATCGGGATAGTCCCCGAATGAGGAGGAGGATGGTACCAATAATGGCCAGCGCGCGGCGATTGCGCGCATGAGCGCGCCATCAATTGTCTCCCGGACGCGGGTTGCGGCGCTACGCCAAAAACTCAGTCCGATACTTGACGTGTACCGAGGTGTCCCTATTCTGGGACCGCTCACCGGCTTGTTGCTGCTCATCGTCTACTTCAGCATCAAGTCACCGGTCTTTTTGACATACGACAATTTCTCCAATGTCTTCACGCAGGTAATGGAAGTCGGCACGCTGGCGGTAGGGCAAACGCTGATCATCATCGCCGCCGGTATTGACCTCAGCAACGGGGCGATCATGGTGTTTGCCTCGGTTGTGATGGCGAAATTGGCGACCGGCGATGCCAGCCAGGGCGGCGCGCTAGGCATTCCCGTGCCCCTGGCGATTGCCGCCGGCCTGGCGCTGGCCTCCGGCCTGGGGCTGGCGAATGGCGCCATCGTGGCGTTCGTCCGCCTGCCGCCGTTCATCGTTACGCTTGGCATGCTCAATATCGCGGCTTCCAGCACGCTGCTCTACACGGGCAGCGCGTCCGTAACCAATGTCCCTCAGGGACTGCTCTTTCTCGGTAATAACTTCAGTTTCGCCGGGAAAGTGGTGCAAGTTGGACCGCTGATCATGCTGGCCGTGGTGGGTATCACCTGGTATGCGCTCACGCAGACTGCATGGGGCAAGCATGTGTACGCGCTCGGCAACAGCATGGACGCAGCGCGGCTCACTGGTATCAACACCACGCGACTCTTGCTCTCCGTGTACCTGGTCGCCGGATTTATCTATGGCATTGCCGCACTGCTCGTTCTCGGCCGCACCACGGTCGGCGATCCGCTCGCGGGCCAGACCGATAATCTGGACAGCATCACCGCCGTGGTAATTGGCGGCACAAGTCTGTTTGGCGGCCGCGGCACGATCGTCGGCACGCTGATCGGCGCACTGATCGTCGGCATCATACGCAACGGATTGACGCTGATTGGCGTGGACGCGCTCTGGCAGACATTTGTCACCGGCATCCTGGTTATTGTTGCCGTAGCCGTCGATCAAGCGACACGAAGGCGCAGCCGCTGAGCGGTCCAACCCACGATCACTGGGGGAATAATGGGTACGGATGAAGTCGTGGAATCGGGCGCAATCCTGCAAGCGAAGGGCATATCGAAGCGCTTTGGCACTGTCTCCGCTCTGGAGAACGTCGACTTTGAACTCTACCCAAACGAGATTCTGGCATTGGTCGGCGACAATGGCGCCGGCAAAAGCACGCTGATCAAGATTCTTTCGGGAGCGTACCAGCCGGACGAGGGTGAGTTACTGATGAATGGCGAGCACGTTACGTTTCGGAATCCAATGGATGCCCGTAGGCAGGGCATCGAGACGGTACACCAGGATCTGGCGCTCGCCCCCGCGCTGGATATAGCATCCAACCTCTTTCTCGGCCGCGAAGAGCGGCGCGGAGGCCCGCTCGGGCTGATTTTCAGAAACCTGGACAAGCCGAGAATGCGGCGCGAGGCTGCCGGGCATATGGCATCGCTGAAGATCGGTTTGCGTTCCATGCGCCAACCGGTTGAGACGCTATCGGGCGGCCAGCGCCAGGGCGTGGCGGTGGCACGAGCGGTTTCGTGGGGGAAGCGCGTCGTGATCATGGATGAGCCGACGGCGGCGCTTGGCGTCAAGGAATCCGGCATGGTGCTGGAGTTAATCAAAGCCGTCAAGGCTCGCGGTGTTCCGGTAGTGCTGATCAGCCATAACCTGCCACACGTTTTTCAGGTCGCGGACCGCATACAGGTAATGCGCTTGGGGAAACGGGCCGGTATCGCACGGCCAAACGAACAGACAATGGACGAGGTCGTGGCGATGATGACCGGCGCGTCACGGCTTGAGATGGCGGCGGCTACAGCGGCGGGCTGACGCGGCATTGCCCATCGCGTAGTGCCTCAACCTCGCAACCGGCGCGTCATGGCGACTCACGTTTGCGCGCGCAGCGCCGTGAC
>JANWHV010000294.1 GCA_025450255.1 Chloroflexota bacterium
AGCAGACTGCCGGTATGAGCCATGCTCACCTGGCTCAAGAACCGGCGCCCATAGCCGCTGCCTCGGCGCCCGCGGCCCACCAGGATTTGGCTCGCGACCGCGTGATCATCGTGGCGCGCAAATATGGTTCCATTGCCACGCTGGTCATTCTGGTTATCGTCGCCGAGATGTATAGCTCGAATTTCCTGACTGGAAATAGCGTTCGCACACAGCTCCAGAGCTTTTGCCTTTCCTGGGCGCTGATCGCCTGCGGCCAAACGCTGGTCATTTTAACGGGCGGCATCGACCTTTCCGTAGGATCGATGATGGGCATGGCCTCCGCCATCTGCGGTACATTGCTCACCACCGGCGCGACTATCCCCGAGGCGATCGCGGCGCCGATTGCAGTTACCACATTCGCGGGCTGCATTTCGGGCACGATTATCGCCAAGGCGCGAATCCAGCCGATCGTGGTCACGCTTGCCATGATGATTGCGATCCGCGGCCTTGCCGAGTTGTTCGCGAGCGACGGCCCCGTCGATCTCAGTACCGACCCGAAATACGGAGACTTCATCAACATCGCCACCACGCAGGTTGGTGATAATCTGCCGTACATCGGTTCCATCCCCATCTCCGCGATCGTCGTGTTGGTGGTCTATGGGCTGGCATCCTTGTTCCTGCGCCGTACCGTGCTGGGACGCGGGGTCTTCGCGGTCGGCGGCAACGAGCGCGCGGCGCGCCTCTCGGGAATCCCGGCCGACCGCGTGAAGATTACGGTCTACGCGCTGAGCGGCTTACTGGCGGGTTTGGCCGGCGTGCTCATATGCTCGTTCAACTCAAGCAGCGATCCGTTCAATGATGGTTTCCAATGGGAGCTGAGCACCATTCCCGCGGTAGTAGTCGGCGGCAGCGCCCTGTGGGGAGGGGTCGGCAGCGTCTGGCGGACCCTGGTGGGAGGATTGATCCTCACCGTCCTTTTTGCCGTGATGGTGCTGGCGGGGCTACCCACGAACTTCCAGCTCATCGCCAACGGTTTGGTGCTCCTGGGCGCCGTGATCTTGCAGGGCGGCGGCACGAACTAGAAAAGGAGCGGATGTTGAACGCAGCACCTCCCGGCGCCGCGCCCGCCTCGCACGGGCCGGCCGCCCTGTCCTCGGGCTCAACGGCGAGCGCCAGGGCAATCGCGCTAATCAGGCAAGAGATCGCAATCGTGCTGTTGATTATTTTGGTGATTGCCTGCATGGTGGCCTCGCCGGACTTCATGACGCGGGGCAACATGCAAAACCTGGCCGATCAGCTGCCGCCATACGGCATCCTGGCGGTAGCGCAGATGCTGGCGATCCTCACCGGAGGGATCGACCTCTCACTCGGCTCGATGCTGGCGCTTGGCGCGTTCTTCTGCGCCGCGCAATCCAGCCACGGAGTCGCGGCTGCCGTGGTTGTGCCGATAGTGGTGTGCGCGTTGACCGGTATGTGTACCGGCCTGGTAATCGCCTTCACGACCGTCCCGCCGTTTATCGTCACCCTGGCGATGTTATACGTGATCCGCGGCGTCACGCAGCAATTTGCCAACATCTTCTCCGGCAACCAGACGGCGAGCGAGATCCCGCTTGCCCAGGGCAGCCTTATCCTGCAGATTGAAAAAACGTCGATCCTCGGCCTGCCCCTCACCGTGTACGTGCTGATCGCCGTGATCGCCGTTGTTGGCTACATGCTGCGCTACAACAGGTTTGGCCGGCACATCTACGCGGTGGGCGGCAACGAGGCCGCGGCGGTGCTGCTCGGCGTGCGCGTGAAGCGCGTCAAAGTGATGCTCTACACCCTGACCGTCGCGCTCGCCGGGCTGGCTGGCGTCATATTCGCGTCCCGGCTGGCGTCCGCGCCTCCCACGGCCGGCCAGGGATACGAATTCATCGCGATCACCGCGGTCGTCGTGGGCGGCACGCTGCTGACCGGTGGTGTCGGCACCATGCGCGGCACGGCGATCGGGCTGCTGGTGGTGGGCATCCTGCCGAACATTCTCGACCTGAAGGGCGTAGGGCAGGATTGGCAGCAAGTGTGGCGCGGCTGTGTGCTGGTCGGCGTGGTGTTGCTGCAACTGGTAGCGGTGCCGCTGACCAGGATTGGCGGCCTGCCCATCCGCCGTCAGAGTCCTCCCACCGCTGGTCAGGCCCCGGCGCCGAACGCGTCCGGCACGGCTTGAGGGACGGCCCTGGATTGGGCTCGGTCAATCCCAGGCGTCACCGCGTCATTTAGGTGCCACGGCCGGGTTCAGTTGTCGTAGGTGCCTGGCGGCGGTGCGTACGGCGGCAGATTCTGCTCGGTCATTCCCAATTGAGAGTACGAGCATCATGCGACCGCGCGACTGCCTTCAGGCGTCAAACGCCGGCATGCCATAGCGGGCATGGTATCTTGGTTGCGTACAGGTGGCCCAGCCGGAGAGGAACGCATGCACCTGACGCCCAAGGAACTGGAGCGGCTCACCATCTTCACCGTGGCCGAGATGGCGAGACGGCGGCGCGCCCGCGGCGTGAAGCTGAACCTGCCGGAAACGATCGCCTTGCTGTCGGACGAGATGATGGAGGCCGCGCGCGACGGCCATTCGTTCGACGAGGTGGTAGCGCTCGGCATGTCGCTGCTTGACCAATCCGAGGTGATGGACGGCGTGCCGGCGTTGCTCGACGTACTGCAGCTAGAGCCGCAATTCGAGGACGGCACGAAGCTGGTAACGCTGCGCTACCCCCTCGGCGCGCCGGCGGGCGGCGTGGGTGACGTACGGTTCGCGCCCGGTTGGATCGCACTGAACGAGGGGCGGGAGCGGCGCTCCGTTACGGTGCGTAATCCGTCGCCGTACCCCATACAGGTCACCTCTCATCTGCATTTCGCGACGGCCAACCCCGCTCTGGAGTTCGATCGCGCCGCCGCCCAGGGCATGAGACTGGACGTTCCAGCCGGCGGCTCAGTCCGCTGGGAGCCGGGTGAAACGCGCACGGTGACGCTGACCCGCTTTGGCGGACCGCGGCATCAGGCGCCGCGATGAGCAGCCTCACGCGCGGAGACTATGCCACACGCTACGGCCCCACCACGGGCGACAGAATTCGGCTGGGCGATACCAACCTGTGGGCGCGAATCACGCGGGACGAGGCGAGCTATGGCGACGAGGCGCTGATTGGCTTCGGCAAATCGGTGCGGGACGGCCTCCTGGCAAAGTCCGTCGCCACTGGTGACAGCGAGCTTGACCTGATCCTGACCAATGCCGTAATCATGGACCCGATCCTGGGCATCTTCAAGGGAAACATCGGCATTAAGGACGGCCGCATCGTCGGCACCGGGCGCGCCGGAAACCCCGATGTCATGGACAACGTGCAGTTGCTCATCTCCACCAACACCGCCATTTTGCCCTGCAACGGCATGATCGTGACGCCCGGCGGGGTAGACAGCCACGTACACTTGATCAGCCCCGGCGTGATCCCCGCCGCTCTGTCGAGCGGCATTACCACGATCGTGGCCATGGGCTCGGGCCCTACCTGGGATGTCGGCGTCAATCCCGCCTGGTCGATGCGGCGCATGCTTGAGGCATTCGAGCAGGTGCCGTTGAACGTGGCCTTCCTGGGCCGGGGCGGCAGCAGCAGCCCGGAACCACTGCAACGAAACATCGAGGCGGGCGCGGCTGGGCTGAAAATCCACGAAGATATCGGCGCCTCCCCGGCGGTCGTCGATTGCGTGCTCTCCGTTGCCGAGGAATACGACGTGGCCGTGGCCATGCACACGGACGGCCTGAATGAATACGGGATGCTGGCGGAAACCGTCGCGGCCATCGCCGGCCGTGCCGTTCATGCCTACCACGCGGAAGGGGCAGGTGGCGGACACGCGCCGAATCTGCTGGAGATCCTGCGACAGCCAAACGTGCTCTCGTCGTCCACCAACCCCACGCTGCCCTACACGGTACACACCGCCGCCGAGCACCTGGAGATGATCCTCACCGTCCACGGCATGAACCCTGGCGTGCCGGAGGACGTAGCGGCGGCGATGGGACGGATCCGCCCGCCTACCATGGCCGCCGAGGCGCTCCTGCACGACCTTGGCGCGATAAGCATGACATCCTCCGATTCGCAGGGCATGGGCCGGATCGGCGAGACGATTCTCAAGACATGGCAACTGGCGCATCTGAACAAGCAGCGTCGCCCAAGCCCAGACGTCGACCAGCACGACGACAATGAACGGCTGCTCCGTTACCTGGCGAAATACACCATCAACCCGGCTATCGCGCATGGCTTGGCGGCGCACGTCGGTTCGCTGGAGCCCGGCAAGCTCGCGGACCTGGTGGTCTGGCAACCCGGCTTGTTTGGCGTGAAACCGGAGCTCGTGATCAAGGGCGGCATGCCCGCGTGGGGCGTGGTGGGAGACGGAAACGCGGCGACCGAGCGCTGCCAGCCGCTGACCTACGGCTACCAGTACGGCGGCATGGGCAATGCCACGGCGGCGCTGGCCGCCACCTTCGTCTCGCAAGCGTCGCTCGACAATGGGGCCGCGCGCAAGGCACGCACTGGCAGGCACATGCTGGCGGTCCGCGGCACCAGGGCCATCGGCAAGGCGGATATGCTCTTGAACGCCCTGGTGCCGGACCTGCGCGTCGATCCGGTGAGCCATCTCGTAACGATCGGCGGCGCCCCACTCACCTGCGAGCCGGCGTCGAGCGTACCGCTGAACCGCCTCTACCGGCTGGGATAGGTCACACGTTTTGGTTATTTACGCCGTGTGTTTCACCGCGCCATTGTCGGAATGCATCACTGGCCCGGGCGCCAAGTGATCCTCGAACTGAACGGTGACGTTTCCCCAGAGATCTGAAGCCGCGGCTTCGATTCGTTTCAGCGATATGTCAATGTACGTTGAATCCACCTTGACGGCAATGCTGTTTCGCCCGGCGCTCATTGCGGCGAGCATTGAGGTTCCAGTTCCGCAGAACGGATCGAGCACTGTATCGCCCGCGAACGAGAACATGCGGATCAATCGATACACAATTTCCTTTGGATAGGGTGCAGGGTGGTTTAGGAGCCGAGCGCCCGGAACATCAGTCCAAACTGGTTTGAACCAATTGAAATATTCGTCCTTCCCAATCCTGCTGGATTCCTCCATGTCTGGAGTGGGCTGCGGTAACCGCGTTTACCTCCCAAGGCAGGCTTGCGCAACATAAGAATTGTCTCGATGTCATTCTTTATGACACCGTTAGGTAGATAGGGCTTGCCAAGGAAGCGCGAGCTAGACGACGCCTCCATGCTTATGTTGGCAACCTTCATCCATAGTATTGGCGTAAGATTGTCAAAGCCAAATTTTCTGCTACGCACCTGAATGTCAGAGTGCAGCGGCATGACAAAATGCCGGCCGCCCTTTCTCCGCGAAACGCACACGTCGCCCACGACACAGCAGATTCTTCCGCCAGGTATTAGCACGCGCGCGCAGTGACTCCAGACCTTGTCCAACTCGCTAAGGAACTCGTCGTAATCTGGCATATTGCCCATTTGAAGCGGGGTGTCAGGATACTCCTTTAAATTCCAATAGGGTGGAGACGTCACGACCAAATGGACCGATTCATTGGGG
>JANWHV010000295.1 GCA_025450255.1 Chloroflexota bacterium
AACCCACAACCACTGGAGCCACAATCCAGTGCTCTACCATTGAGCTACGATCACCATGTCTTTGCGGTGCGCTCGGTGGGATTCGAACCCACAACCTTGGACTTAGAAGGTCCCTGCTCTGTCCAGATGAGCTACGAGCGCCTGCACTGAGGAGTATAGCATTGGCCCAAATCGTTGAGCAACCGCTGGTAGCTTGACGGCTATCCGAAATCTTCGTCCGGGCCGGTTACATTGCCGCCAGGCGTGGGGCCGAGAACTTTGACGAGGGCATTTTCAAGAATGCTTCGCTCCTGGTCGTTGGCAACCGAGGCGTGAATTCCTATCTGCAACGTGCCACCGTCGATGCGTTCAACCGCGGCCGTCACAAACCGTCCGCCCGGCAGGGCGCTGGTTAGTTGCCGCGTGAGCTCGGTGGTCGAGAGTTTCTCCCAGCGCGCGGGCGGGAGAATCACCGGTAGGTAGACATCCAGCATTTGC
Organism: Chloroflexota bacterium; assembly: GCA_025450255.1. Next base: position 478 of record JANWHV010000295.1, read on the forward strand.
GGTCTGAGCGTGACCACGCTTGTCACCATCGAGCTGTTAGGCACCCTGATTTCCTGCTTGCCCGAGAATATGGTGGTATAAAACAAGGTAATCTCGCCCACTTCGCCGCTATACTCGCTGCCGGCGAACGCGGCGGCGCGCACCGTAATATATTGCCCCGAGCGGAACGGTCGCGAGAATAGGATCACGATACCGGCAACCACGTTGGCAATCGAGGCTTGCGCCGCGATGCCGACGATGACCCCGGTTACGGCGCCGCTGAGCGCAATGCCGCTCAGATCGATTTGAGTTTGGCTGGCGACCGTCAGCGCCAGTAACACGTACAGGACTACGCTTATGATCGATTGGGCCGACTTGACGCGCGCTACGCCGAGATACTCGGTTGCGCGCGCGGCGGCGATGGCCACGAGCGTCCTCGCCGCTACAATGCCGACGAATACCGTGATCAGGCCCAGAGTGGGCGTTGACCAGGCATTCCTAAGCTGCCATGGCCGCGACCGCTCAGGCGTCAGGCTAAGATAGCGAAGGCTGACGACACACGCGAGCAACACGAGCGAGGAGGCCGCAAGTAAGCGGACCCGCGGGCTAACTCTCGGTGTCAGGCTCATCGCGGTCCCCTTCTTCGCCGGTTGGTTCATCAAGCACGGACTGTACCTACCTCCATGGCTCGATGTCAATTGTTATCCACCAGCAGTCATGGACGCCGGCCAACCGTGCTGTAAACTCGGAGTCGAGGCGTAGGCTGTTCGACAAGCGGCTTTTGCGTTGTCTCAGGTACCGCGTAGTCCAGGGGGTGATCAAACCGGTGGATACAGCGATCGGTAGGATCGGTCGACGACCCCGACGACGACCTCCACTTCGGTCGTACATCCCCTTCGCGCTCTTTGCCGCGTGTATTTTCGTGTTCCTGGTCGCAATAATCTGGCTTGTGTTGCGCGTGGTAGCGCCCGGCGATCGTAGCGCCGCCGCGCCGATTCCCACAGCAACACCCACCGCGACACACGCGACGGCAGGGCAATCAACCAATGTGCCCCCAGCAACCGCAACCGCGCCCGCCCCTTCGGAATCTCCCGTTCGTTCCATGCTGACAGTCGGCACCGCCGCGATTCCAACCCCGAGTAGCACGCCCTCTCACGTGGTATCAAATCTTCCCGTTCATACGGCGACGGCGACAATTCGCTCTGCAATCGTGATCGCGCGTGGCGTCAGCAAAAACCATACGCCTCTAGAGCCGGCGACGCGCTTTGTATCACCCGCAAGCAGGCTTTACGCAATCGCGACCGTCGCTAACGTCAAAGCATCTGACGTGCTTCGTTTTGTGTTCCAGCGGAATTTGGTGACCCTACCGCACGACGATATTCAATATCAGGCAGGAGTCGGCGCAAGCAAGCAGTCGTTCGCGGCATTCGCGGATTATAAGAATGGGTCAAAGCCATTGCCAGCCGGTCCTTATCGTGTGCTATTCTATCGGAACGGACATCTTGAAGCGGTAACAACGTTCCGAGTTGGATAGGCGCATTACAAGGATGGTCATGGCGGGTACTGGAACGGGCCTCGACTGTCGAGTCGCGCGCACGGGATCGATCCAATCGTGATCGCCGCGCGCTGGCGCCTGTCCCGCAGGCACCGCGGATACCTGTTGTCGGTTGTCGTGCTGTGCTGCGCGCTTGTGGCTCAGAATCTGCTGCCGTTGCAAGCTCACGCGAGCCAAGATCCGTACGATTTGATGACGATTCAACTCAACGAAATCGTCGATCAGCGCGCCTCCATGCTGCGCGAACTTGGCGTTGCGGACGGCGCCGTCGGCTCCATCCTGGCACGAGATATTCTCGCTGCCCTGCATCCAGCGCTTCTGGTGCAACGGCAGCTACTGTCCGGCGTGGCAAATCAGGTCGCCGCGGCACGCGAGATTGCGCCGCGTACCCCTGTCGCATCCGATCGCAGCGTTGCTCCTGGCGTGCTGCTTGGGCCGCATATGCCGGCGATGGCGGCGTCCGATCTTGGGCCGCCGATATCGCCCGAAAAGGAACGCGCGGACGCCTGGCGTCAGTCGTTGCTCGACGCGACGAGCCTCACCGTTGCGTCGGCGGCGCTCGTCGAGCCGGTGACAACGGGCGGCTCCACGTACACGTCGTTCGCGTCGTCTCAGCCCGACATCAGTACGTCGATGGCGCCACCGCCAATGACCTATCAGAGTCTGGGTGATGCGGCGGATTTGCAGCCCCTGCATGAGGTCGAGGTTAATAGCGCACACATTGCGGTGCAAGCTATCGCGCCGCAGGCCGTGGTCGAGCCGCAGTACCTGCCCAATCCGGCTGCTACTATCACGCCGTCCCAGACCCCGTTGCACGGGCTTGTCGCGGTTGGCGCGTACAACAAAGTGGCGCAGGCGCTACCTGTCGCGCTAGGACAGGTCGCCGCTCCCACGGCGCTGCTAAGCAAGGGCCTCGATACGACGGCGCTTATCACGAATATGGACGCCATTCAGTCCACAATTGGGAAATACCAATTGCCGCTTGGCGGCGGCTCTTCGCCGTTTTCGGGAACGCAAACTCTGGCATCCTTCATCGCGCCACAGGTCACCTGGAGCTTTACGTCCACCGCCGCTATGACGAACGGATCGACCCTACTTGCGCAGGGCAGCGCGGAGTCGGATGGGGGCGCCGTACATTCCATCACCTTGAGCGCGTTCAATGTGCCAGGATCGCCACCGTCTGTGCCCGGCGCGCCATCGGCATCGCTCTCGCTTGCCCTTGACGGAACTGGGGTACTGACCGCGGTGACGCCCATCTCCGGTACGACAACAGTTACCACCATTGTGCGCGTGCCCGGATTGTCCAATGATCCCGCGCTGCAAGGCGCCCTTTCGCGCGAGCGTCTCGTACTGGCCGAGTTGGGCGGCACTCTGCAAACCGGCAACGCCCTCTTCGATCGTCTGAAGCCTATCTACGATGCGAGGCTGGCGGTATATAACAAACAGCTTTCGGCCGTGGTGAGCAGCAATTCAATCATCGAGCAGGCATGGTGGGACAAATCGCAGCGCTATGCGGATTACCAAACCAAGCTGGCGAAATGGCAGGAGCAAAAAGATGCCTGGGATCGCCATCTCAAGGACATCGCGACCGCGACGCCCGAGGTTGCGCCGAATCAGATGCCCACCAGGGTAGCCAACGCCAAAACGGATCGAACACCCGCCGCTGGATCTGGATCCGGGGGGAAGCACGGGACGTCCACGAGCCCGTCGACGCCCCAGGCGACGGCCGCCACGGCGCCGACATCGGTCAGGGGTCATATCTTCGGCAATACCCATGCGCCATTTTCAGACACTGTGGGCGTGACGGACTCTCGCACACTCCAAATGCTTGGTCCACGGCCCCTGGATACCGCCGTCGCGGCCAATTACTCTACCGTCACGCCGGGCGCAACGATTGGACCATCGAGTGGCGATTCGGGCACCCCGGCGCTCGCGAGCGATAGTTCTCCAACTCCCACAACGGTTAGCGCGGTTACCGCCGCCGTAACAGAATCCGCGTCGCCTGGACCCGGCGGCAGTCCCGAGCCAAGTCCACCGTCGACTCCTGCCGCGACGGTAGCACAAAGCGCTACCGCACAAGCCTCGGTCTCGGCAACGGCTACGAGCGAGGCGAGCACGATCGTTGTGGCAAGCGATACGCCGACGCCGGATCTCTCACTAGCCGGGTCTGTGTCCCCAACCGAAACGCCGGTTCCGTCCCTGAGCCATGGAACGGCGAACGGGCCGGATGCTACTGGGACCAGTACACCGATAAACCAGTCATCGGCAACGTCGACCCCTGGCGCGGGCGCTGTGGCCGCCACTGACACGGCGACACCGGCTGTCGATGCTCCGGCCGCCACTGATACGGCTACGCCATCCGATGAACCGTCAGATACGTCGACCCCGATAGCACGTGCTTCAGTGCCCACGGACACGGCGACACCCGCGAGCCACCCTTCCGACACCTCAACCCCGGCGGTCGATGGACCGCCGGCCACGGATACCGCTACTCCAGTGGGCGTGCCTACCGCAATCGAATCGGCGACGGTAACGGGCTCGGCGTCTCCCCTAGCATCCGCGACCCCAGATAGGTCGGGCGGCTCGGAAACCGCGACCGGAAACGGATCCCAGCTGGCAATTGCGTCGCCCGGTCCGAAGCCCGAGGAAGTGTCGCCGCCAGGTCCAGAGCCGGTGTCCGAACCGCTGCCGCCGCCACTGCCGCCGCTGCCAGGGTGGGTGACGCCGTCGGTTCCGGTGTCGCCGGTCTCATTCACGAATCTGACGTCACATGGTTTGGGCCCGTCGGGCTATGCGAACTTGACGCAGCAAGAGCTGGTTGCCGACGGCGCGTTGACCAATGTGCCTGGCTACCAGCCGCCGCTGCGCGGCGTTATCACAACATACTTTGGCGGCAGTACGCCGTGGCAATCGTTCCATACTGGTGTTGACATAGCAACGACCGACGGCACGCCCGTTCATGCGGCCGCGGGAGGCATCGTGTTGTATGCGGGCTTGGCGGTTCCAGGCGTGCCTACCATGAGCTACGGCAACTGTGTCGTCATCATGCACAACGCGCATATTTCGACGTTGTACGGGCATATGCAGATAGGGCAACATGACCTCCAGGTCCGCGCCGGCGAGGTTGTCACGGCTGGACAGGTCATTGGCTACGAGGGAGCGACCGGCTGGGCCACGGGGCCGCACGTCCATTTTGAAATGCGCTTGAACAACGTGGCATTCGATCCGTTGTTGCTGGTCGGCGTGCAGCAGATTACCGGTTGACGCGGCTTCGCCCCACAACGCACGTGCAAATGGTAGACCGGCAACCGCTTGCGGAGGCGCGGCATCCTCCAGAGCGCCAATTGCCGAGGTGTTATGACGCCGGCGAGTGTTTGCGCGCGGGCACTGGCAACGGTTGTGAGGCGGCATGTCGTTGCGGGCGTCGAGCCGGCAGATGGTGTGGTCACAGGTATGGTATGAAAAGATGGAGTTTAAGGGAGCGGAGAGGGTGGGATTCGAACCCACGAGGCTTGCGCCTACGTCATTTCCAGTGACGCGCCCTAGGCCAACTAGGCGACCTCTCCGCGTGCGGAGGGGGTGGGATTCGAACCCACGAGGAGCTTGCACCCCTAGCTGTTTTCGAGACAGCCGCACTCGGCCGCTATGCGACCCCTCCAGAGGGTGATTATACGCTAGGCTCTCGGAACGCCGCAAGGAAAGCAGTCGGTGCTATTCAGGCGTCGAAAGGCGCTTGAGGCGTCTAAAAGTTATGCTCGATTGCGGTAGTGAAGCGGGCTGCCACCGGATACGATGACACCATGGAACGGCAACCGAGGCTATGATCGACGAGATGCAGGATACCTGCGACCTATTGCCGTCTGGCGTGGACCTAGCCGGCGATTCGACATTGATGCCCGTTGCGGATGTGAGCTGGAACGATGCCGGCCTACTGGCCAGGGTGCGCTTGCTGTTTGAGACATATGGCATCAGCACCGACAACTTTGACGAGCAGTTCGTTCGAGAAATCGTAGCGCTCGCTAATGCTGGTTTAGGCTTGCCCTCGTGCTTGGCGTGCGCCCTGGTCTGCGCTAGTCGCTGTTCCGATTCGGGCGCTGCCGTAGCTTATGGCCCGTGGTCAGCGTCTGGCCTACTGGCCGCGGCCGGCGGAGTTCTCGTGGATGCCGCCGCCCTTGCCCCGCTGGCTGGCTCCGTGGTCGACTATGCGGGTGAATCACGCTCGCTCTTCATCGACTGGATTCGCGACCGTGAAGCCGGCATGCCGACGTTCCACATTGCGTACGATCCTCGCGATGAACTTATGGCGCTGATGGCCGACGCATTGCCAGAGCACGATGTGCGCATCGAGCGCCTGTCACCCAATTCCTGGCTGCTAACGGCGCGCGCCTCGTCGGTGAGTGGCACGGCTGCGCCCGGCGGCCGGTTGGCTCA
>JANWHV010000296.1 GCA_025450255.1 Chloroflexota bacterium
CCATGGCGGCGATTTTGCGCACCTCGCCGATCCCGCCGGCGTGGCAGAGGTCGGGCTGGAGCACGCGCGCGGCCTGCTTCTCCAGCACCTCGCGGAAGCCCCACCGCGTATAGAGGCGCTCGCCGGTCGCGATAGGGATCGTGGTCGACCGGGCCACCGCGACCAGGGCATCAATGTTCTCGGGCAGCACCGGCTCCTCGATGAACAGCAAGTCACATTCCTCAAGCCGCTGGGCAAGACGGATCGCCATGGCGGGGCTGACGCGCCCGTGGAAATCGACGGCGAGATCGACCGTGTCCGGGATCGCCGCGCGCATGGCCTCAATGCGCGCGACCTGGCGGTCGACGTATGCCTTTGTATCGACGATGCGCACCGGCGCGTCGATGGCGGTCTTGAGCGCCGTGAACCCTTCCGTCACCCGCTCGCGGGCGCTTTGCGCCGCCTCCTCGGGGCTGTCCCCTCCGCAGTGGGCGTAGACGCGGATGCGGTCCCGCACCGCGCCGCCCAGAAGTTGGTAGACCGGGACGCCGAGTGACTGGCCAAGGATATCCCACAATGCCTGCTCAATGCCGCTAATGGCGCTGAGCAGGATAGGGCCGCCGCGGTAGAACGTACCCCTATACATCGTTTGCCAGTGCCGCTCGATATGGCGTGGGTCCTGGCCGATAAGATAGGATTCCAGATCGTGCACGGCCATGGCGACGGTGCGCGCGCGGCCCTCGACGATCGGCTCACCCAGCCCCACGATTCCCTCGTCGGTGTGGACCTTGAGGAACTGCCAGCGCGGCTTGACGAACAGGCTCTCCAGCTTGGTGATCTTCACGGAACCCTATCCTCTCTCCCCTCTGCCCCGTCCCTAGTGTGTCGCCCACTCGGCATGCCGCGCGATCAAGCCATCGACGTTCGCTGCTCTCTCAGGCAGGGTGCCATCGCGTCCAGGCATGATAGCTCGGCTTGGGCTGCCCCTGCCCGTCGACGAGCCCCGCCGAGGGTATGAAGCTCTGCTTATCGTCGAAGTCCCAGTAGTTCACCACGGCCACCTCTGGGCGGCCCGCGGCCAAACAGAGGAAGCGATCCACCCACTCCGCCTGCCGCTCCGCCGTCCAGGTTTCGCGCCAGCCGGCGGCCAGGCCAAGTTGGCCGGTCTCCGACGTGAGCGCGGCCGGCGCGCTGGGGGTGCACATCTCGGTGATGTAGATGCGTTTGCCCAGCGCGATGAAGCGATCCAGGACGATCATGGCTACACCGGCTACTCTCCTCTATGACCGATGCGATTGCGGAGGACGCCAATACCCTCGATCTCAAGCTCCACGACATCCCCCTCCTTGAGCCGCCGGTCGATTTCCAGGCCGGAGCCGCTCGCCGCGGTGCCCGAACCGAAGACCTCGCCGGGGTAGAGGGTCTGCGCCTGTGAGGCGTACCGGATCATGTCCGCGAAAGTATGGTGCATGTGCCGCGAGGTGTCCTCGCCCCAGACCTCGCCGTTGACCCGCACGCGCATGTTCAGATTGCTGGGATCGAGCTCATCGGCGGTCACGATGCACGGCCCAAGCACGTTGGATCCGTCCCAATCTTTCGCTTTGGCCGGGCCCATCCCGATCGGCACTTCGCGTCGCTGCACGTCGCGCGCCGACACATCATTCCATATCGTATAGCCGAAGATATAGCCGGCCGCATCCTCCTTGCGGATGTCCTTGCCCACGCGGCCTATGACCGCCGCAAGCTCCAATTCGTGATCGATCTGGTCAGTGTAGGCCGGCCATGGGATCTCCTCTTCAGGGCCGATGACGGTGTCCGGCAAACCCTTGTAATAGGCCGGCACCGTATACCACTCGTCGGGGATGGGCCGGCCAAGCCGTGTCAACGCATTGTGCATATGCCCCTCGAAGGCGAGAAAATCGCGCAGCGACCGTGGTCGCAACGGAGCCAGCAAGCGGGCGTTCTTGGCCCGGACATGCGCCCTTACCGGCGCGCCTGCCTCGATAAAGGCGACCATGTCGCCGTCAAAGCCGATGTCCACGACATCGCCGTTCTCAAGCATGCCCACCCTGGGGCCGTTGGCCGCCGTGTAGGTGACAAATCTCATGATGTGCCTCCAACTCTCAGCGATTGGCGCGCAGTAGCCGGAACGAACGAGCGCTCACTCCTCATGCTCGCGCCGCCCGCGGGATCCCGACTTCCTCGAAGGCACGCGCGAGCGTCTCGTACGTCAAGGTCGTGGCGGCGAGCGGATCGTAGTTGGGGCGGCGCTGCACCATCACGCTCACCTCTCCCGTTATGAAGCCGGTATACCCGGCCTGGCGCATCGCCTTGAGATACCGAACATAGTCGAAGGAACCTTCGCCGGGGATCAGAAACTCGTGGTCGGGCGCCCGGCCGCGCTGGTCCTTGACGTGTGTGTGGACGGCAAGCGGCGCCAGCAGCGGCACCGTCTCCTCGATGGTGTAGCCCAGGACGTCGAAGTGGCTGATGTCGAATTGCACGCGCAGGTGTGGCGAGTCGATTTCCTCGATGATCTGTTTGGTGGTGATTGGCGATTCGAGGATCGTGAAGACATGCGGCTCTAGGGCAATGGTTACGCCGCGCGGCGCCGCGTAGTCCAGGACCTGGCGCAGCCGCTCCACCAGGCGGGCGTGCTGCCGGTCGAACTCGCCGGACTTGCCGCCCGCCAGATTGTTGATCGCCGGTCTGCCCTCCGGCCCCGCAAGTTCCACCGCCAGATCGATGGCGTCTCGCAGGTAGGCAAGATTGGCCGCCCACGCTTGCGGATCCTCGACCACCAGATCTCGATGCACGGCAATCGAAGGCAATACCAGCCTGTGACGATCGAGCAGGCGACGGATGCGGCGGCGCTCGGCGGCGTCGAGCCGGCTGAGTTCCGTCGAATAGCCCGGGGAAACGGTCAGCTCGATGCCGTCGAATCCCAGGCCCGCCACGTGATCCAGCGTCACCTCGATCGGCAGCGCCGGCATGCCCCACGTGCTGTACCCCAGCAACATGACTTCTCTCTCCTCGAATCTGCCGTGGCAACCCTGCTTCGGGCTGATTACACCCTAAAGTGCGCCAGTACCGTCCGGGCGAAGAGCCGCACCCCCTCCATGCTCGGAAAATCCATGAACCAGAGCATAAAATGGCTGATCCCCAGGGATCGGTACGCCTCTATACGCGCGATGACCTGGTCGGGCGTGCCGACCAACCAGGTGTCTTCTAGCGCCTTGCGGTCGACAGCAGCGCCGGTCTCCCCGGCGTGTCCCAGGCGCGCGGCATGTTCCAGCAGATCCGAGACGCCCTGGCGCGTCGGCGCGATCGCCACCTGCGTCTCCACGGACAGCTCCAGATCGCTCAGCGGCCTACCGGCCGCCGCGCAGGCGGTCTCGACGCGTGCCAGCCGTTCACGCAACTCCGCGAGGGAGACCGGCGTGCTGTTCCAGCCGTCGGCTAGCTCCGCCGTGGCCGTCAACATCACGTCGTTCGGCGTCTCACCCAGCCATAGCGGCGGGTGGGGCCGTTGCACTGGGTGGGGACGGCATACCGCCTCGCGCGCCGCGTAGAATTTGCCGGAGAAGCCTACCGGCCCGTCCTCCCGCCACAGGCGCAGGATCAACTCCAGCGCCTCGCGCATGCGCGCGACGCGCTCCCGGCCATCCTCATGCCAGGGAAAGTCGTAGGCATCGAACTCGATGGCCCGGTTGCCGGCGTCGGCGAAGAACAGCAGCCGGCCGTTGCTGAGCACGTCGAGGGTCGCGGCCATCTTCGCCAGCAGTGCGGGGTTGCGAAAGCCGGTACACAAATGGATCGATCCCAGCTTGATGTGGCTGGTCAGGCCGGCCAGCACGCACAGGGTGGTCCAGCCTTCGAGGATGGCGCCGTCGCGGCCAAGAAAGAAATGGTCGGCGACCCAGAGCGAATCGTAGCCGAGCCGCTCGCATTCCACCGCGGCAGCCAGCGTAACCTGGGGGTCCAGGCGCTCGTAACTTGGGGTACGGAACAGGTCAGGCCCCGGCTGGGCAAAGATGGGCACGCAGAATCCGAACTGAACGGGCCTGGCCTGGCTCACGATCGCACCCCATCTTCGCCGAGACCAAGCGCGACGTCGATATCGTGCTGGTACGCGTCGACGGCGCCGCTCGCCACGTCCGTGAGAGTGACCTCCCGGCCGGCGACCGACGACTCGAAGAAGGCATAGACGGCGGCCACGGCGGCCAGCCCACCGTGGCCATCGACCTCGGGCGGCCGGTGGTCGAGGATGGCCCGCCCGAAGTCCTCGATCTCCAGGGCCAGCAGCTTGCGGTCGATTGCGTGGCCCGGCAGATCGTAGGAGGCCAGCAGCGAAGCGCCGAACAGCCGGGTCGTGGGCTCATCAAGGCTGAACCCCGGCGCGAGCGATCGCGCCGCGGCCTCGTCCAGGGTACGGAAACCACCGTTGGCCGTTCCGGCGAAGCGCACCGGACGTCCTGAGCGATCGCCAGGCGCGTCCAGCGCGCCCTCGCTGCCGTAGAAGCGGCGCAGAAAGTAGCCCTCGCCGTGGCCGGCGAGGCTGAGCAGCCAGTGCCCGAGCGCGCCCCCGGCGAACGTCACCTGGCCGGCGGCGGTATCCTCCGCCGTGGCCCGTACTACCGGCCCGGAGTCGCCGGGAGTACCGGCATAATACGTAGCCATGTGACCGCTCATGGCCTCGACATACCGCAACGGCTCAAAGAGGGCGATCCGGCCCGTGACGCGATCGATCGGGCCGAGGAAGTACAGCCAGAGATCGGTATAGTGTACGCCCATATCGACCACGATGCCGCCGCGATCCTTCTGATGGCGCCAGGGCGTAATGGTCACCGCGCGTCCGCCGCCGACTGATTCCTGCATCGCCATGAATGGGCGACCGATGGCGCCGTCGCGCAACAGCGCCGCGACCAACCGGTTCATGGGGTCGCGCCGGTAATTCTCCGCCGTGGCGAGCACGGTGCCGGCGTGTGCCGCCGCGTCGACCAGCAGCCGGCAGGCGCGCACGGTCAGCCCCAGCGGCTTCTCGCACAGCACATGCTTGCCGGCATCCAACAGCGGCACGCCGAGACTATGATGCGTGCCGACATCGGTGACCAGATCGACGGCATCGAGCTGCCGTCCGGTTGGGCCGGCGAGCAACTGGTCAAGCCCCGTATGGACTTCCGGACGTCGCCCGAGCACCTCCTCCGCCATATCGGCGGCGCGCGTAGCGGCATCACGCCGCGCATCGCAGACTGCCACCAACTGGAACGGGGAGAGGCCGGCGCGCTGTAGCTCGGCAAGACCCTGCAGGTGACGGAGCCCCATGCCGCCGCAGCCGACCAGTCCGAGAGCGAGCGCCGCGTCACCCATTGGCCTGATCCTGCCCGCTAGCCCTGGGCGCCGCGAATGCCGGCAGAACGTATTCGGCGAAACATTCCAGCTCGTCGTCGTCAAACGGCTCCAGAGTAATCAGCATGAACTCGTCAAAGCCCATTGCGATATAGCGCTGAATCTTTTCGACGCACTGTTCAGGGCTGCCGCCGATAAACATGTCGGCGGCGCGGTCCGGCGGGTAGCCGCGCGCGCGGATCACCCGTTCCATTCGCCGTTGCAGTGTTTTGGCGTCGGCGGCGACCGCGATAGGCACTTCGAGCGAGCGCCGCAACGTCGCCGGATCACGCCCATATTCCTCGCAGTACCGGTCAAGCAACGCTTGCTTGCGGGTCAGTGTTTCGATGTCCACGCTGACCATGTTCCAGATGTCGGCGCGCCGCGCGACCAACCGCAAGGCGATCTGCTCGCCCATCGCGCCGACCAGGATGGGCAGCGGGACTTGCACGGGTTTAATCTCGCACG
>JANWHV010000297.1 GCA_025450255.1 Chloroflexota bacterium
AACGGGAATACGCGCCCACCACGGTTGCCCGGAAAATCGCCGCTGTAAAGTCATTTTGTCATTTCCTTGAGCATGAAGGGGCCATTAAGGAAGATCCTTCACTGCATATCGATTCGCCGAGAGTCACCAAGTATCTGCCGCGGGCTGCCAGCGTCAATGAGATTGAACGGCTTCTGGCACAGCTAGATGGAGTCTCGGCGCCGGCGCTCCGCGATAGGGCCATGCTTGAGTTGTTATACGCGACCGGCATGCGCGTAAGCGAGCTTGTGTCACTCAATAGGGGTGATGTGAACCTTGACGACGATGTGGTGCAGTGCCGCGGCAAGGGCGACAAGCAGCGTCAGATCCCCTTTGGGCAAAAGGCGCGCGATGCCGTGGCGCGCTATAACGAGGTTGGTCGCGACCAACTGCTGGGCAGACGTGAGAATGACGCCCTGTTTCTCAATCACCACGGCGATCGTCTCACCAGGCAAGGCTTTTGGCTCATCATCAAGTCATATGCGAAACAAGCCGGGATCGAGAAGATTACTCCACATACGCTCAGGCACTCATTCGCCACGCATCTGTTGAGCACTGGGGCAGATCTGCGCTCCGTGCAGGAGCTGCTTGGTCACTCCAGTATCGCTACCACGCAAGTCTATACCCACGTGGCTGATACCAGGCTGCGACAGGTATACGACGATTCACATCCCCGGGCGCGTGAGGCCGTGCCCGTCGAGTAGACGCCGCGCCCCAGACCCCGCTTAGCCTTCCGCGAACAGTGACAGTTGCAATTGGGTCGGCGCTTCCCGTACCCGCTTGCGCGTCACTCGCGAGCCGGCGCCCGACTCGTAGTCCTTCAACAAACTCCTGGCGCGCCGCACGACCGCGGGCGGCAATCCGGCTAACTCCGCCACGTGGATACCATATGCCTTGTCCGCCCCACCCCGGGCCACCCGGCGCAGGAAGACGATGCGATCGCCCTCCTCGATCACTTCCATTCTGAAGTTTTCGATATGCGGACGAGTGTCGGCGAGGGTCGTCAACTCATGATAGTGCGTAGCGAAAATAGTCTTCGCGCGATGGCCCACATCGTCGTGCAAGTGCTCGATAACGGCCTGCGCGAGGGCCAGCCCATCATAGGTGCTCGTTCCGCGGCCAATTTCGTCAAGTATGAGCAGCGAGCGCGGCGTACACTCGCGCAGAATCGCGCTTGTTTCGGTCATCTCAACCATAAAGGTGGACTGGCCGGCGGCGAGATCGTCCTGGGCGCCTACCCGCGTGAATATTCTGTCTACAAGTCCCAGGGTCGCGCTCTCTGCCGGCACAAAGCTGCCTACCTGGGCTAACAGCACGATTAACGCCACCTGGCGCAAATACGTGGACTTTCCCGCCATATTAGGGCCCGTGAGGACCGCAAGCCGGTGATAGTCGTCAAGCTGGGTGTCGTTCGGCACGAACGCGATGTCGCGCTGCGTGACCTCCACCACTGGATGTCTGCCGCCAACAATGCGGATTTCGTCACCCTCGCCAAGCCGCGGTCTATGATAGTCCCGTTCGAGGGCGACGACCGCTAGCGCGGCATAGACATCCGCCTGCCCAACAGCGTCGGCGCTGCGGAGCATGCGGGCGGCGGCGCCCGTCACCCGTTGCCGAAGATCCTCCAGGATCTCCACCTCAAGGCGCAGGCGTTGCTCACGGGCCTTCAGCAACTGCGCCTCGCGTTGCTTAAGTTCGATGGTAACAAAGCGCTCTCCAGTCGAGACGGTCTGCTTGCGCGCGTAGTCGTCCGGCACGAGTGCCAGGCCCGACTTGTTCACTTCAAGGGCATATCCAAACACGCGACTGTACACCACTTTGAGTGACTTTATGCCCGTTCGCGCGCGCTCCGCCGCTTCGAGATCCGCTAACCACTCGCGCGTCTCACGGCTGCCGGAATCGATCTCGTCGACCGCGGCGGCATAGCCCGCCCGGATAAAGCCGCCGTCACTCGCCGTGGGAGGGGGATTTTCCACGATCGCGGCGCGAATCTCGGCCGCGACCTCCGCGCAGGGATCCAATGCGGCGCGGATCGCGCCAAGAGTGTCTCCCGAAGGATCAAGGTCCCGTGGAGTGGTTTGATCGTCGCCTGACTGGTCCGCCAACGCTCGCGCCAGGCCCTCCAGGCGATGGAGAGCGCCGGCGAGGGCGAGAAGCTCACGCGGGGTAGCGCTGCCCTGCTGCGCCCTGCACACGAGCCGATCGATGTCGCCCGTGCCGGCCAGAGCTTCGAGCACGCGTAGACGGCGCTCTGTCGAGCCTACGAGCGTCGCCACGGCGTCCTGCCGGCGGAGCAGCGGCGGCAGGACGACGAGCGGCGCGTTAAGCCAGCGCCGAAGCAACCGCCCGCCCATGGGGGTGCGGGTCCGGTCGAGCACGGCGAGCAACGAGCCGCTTGGCGCGCCGCCGCGCATCGTCTGCGTTAGCTCCAGATTCCGGCGCGTGGGTGCGTCCAGGGTCATGTGATTGGCGCCTAAATAAAGGATCGGCTGGCGCAGTATTGGCAGCGATGCCGGCTGTGTTTGTCGCAGATAGGCCAGTAGCGCTCCGGCCGCGCCAAGGGCGAGGATGAACTGCGCGTACGGCTTTCCCGCAAGGCTCTCTATGCCGAGATACTCCGCTAGGCCGGCTCGTGCCGTGTCGAGGGCGAAGTGCCTGCTGTCAACCAGAGTGATCAAGCAACCAGGTATGTCGAACCGTGGTCCGTTATCTACGGCGGCGCCGTTGCCTGCGGGCGTATTGGCTGCCGCCGAAACCTCCAGGACGCTGTCAAGCCCGACCAGCATCTCCTGCGGCTCCTTACAAGGCCACAAACATTCCGCCGGCGCGATGCGCGACAGTTCTCGGAGCAACGCCGGGTCAACCGGATCGGCGACGACGTGCTGCAAGAAGAATTCACCGGTGGAGATATCCGCGTACGCGATACCCGCCGCCCCTTCCTGGCGCAGGACCGAGGCACGAAAATTGTTGCGTCCGCTATCGATGAGACCAGGTTCACGTAGCGTTCCAGGTGTGATAACGCGGACGATGCGCCGTTCCACAAGCCCCTTCACCGCCCGCGGACCGCCTATTTGCTCGGCGATCGCTACTTTGTATCCACGTTCCACGAGCCGGGTGATGTGGCCGTCGGCATGGTCGCAGGGCACGCCGGCCATTGGAGCGCGCACGCCTTTTTCGAACTGCCGGCCAGTTAGGGTAAGGCCAAGCTCTCGTGCCGCAACTTCCGCGTCGCCGTCAAACAACTCATAGAAGTCGCCAAGCCTGAACAGCAACAGCGCGCCCGGGCACTCCGATTTCAGCCGCAAATACTGTAGGCGAACCGGGGTGCTCACCCGACGTGGATGCCTTGGGCCACCATCAAGATAAGCTTGCCCAGGCGAAGCTCGTCGCCCTCGGCAATTGGCGTGGGCGTATGAGACGGCAGTCGCGCGCCGTTAATAAGCGTATAGTTGGTACTCATAAGGTCCTCGACCAGCCATTGCCCAGAGCGCCATATCAACCGGCAGTGCCGCCGGGACACGCCCGATTGTTGCGCTGATTCCACGCTAAGATCGATATCAGGGCGAACGCCGGAGCGCGAGTCCGCCCTGCCGAGTATCACATGCTCCTGCGGAGGTATGGGGATACGACGCCCCGATGGTGTAACCAGAAAGAATGTATCAGGCGGCTCGTCGCCGATCTCTTCTATCTCGTCATCTTCCTGGCGATCGTCGAGAATCACGGTTTCCGGCCGATCCTTGCTTGGACCAACTAACCCTGGCTCAATGAGGGACGCGGTATGATGTCGTGGTCGCACGCCGGACAACGGCGCGTCTTCGTCAAGATTCGCCCCGCACTGGTCGCAGAAAAGCGCGCCCTCGATATTTTCATGTTGGCATTGTACGCAACGAGCCATTGGCTATTGCACACGCACTATTACTACACTGATATTGTCCACCCCGCCATTGGCGTTCGCCGCGTCCACAAGCGAAGCCGCTGCTTCTTCCGGATCTGCTAGCGTTTCCACAATAGTCCTAATATCTTCGTCTCGCACCATTTCCCACAGACCATCGGAGCATAACACAAGAATATCACCGGACAACAACCGTTGCATTGCAACGTCCGGATTCGCGTCGGCACGGGTGCCAAGCGCGTTATACACAAGGTTTCTGTGAGGATGCGTATACACGTCGTCGTCTGTTATCAGGCCCTGCCGTACCAGACTGCCCACAAGGGAGTGATCTTGCGTGAGACTGCGGATCTCACTGTCGCGCACTATATAGGTGCGGCTATCGCCAATGTTGCCTATGAGCGCCAAATCACCGGTCACCATGGCCACGGTAAGCGTTGTCCCTAGCCCTGCCGTGCCAGGGTTTTGCTGGCCGTACTCGCGAATACGCTCGTTGCACCGTTGCATCGCGCTCGAAAGGATATCCACGAGCGACATATTAGGCGGTCCAGGAGGGTCGTCGTTCCCTTCCAGGCGAGCCGTGACAACATCGGCGCCGCTCGATGGCGCGGATCCAAACGTACGATCGAGAAAAAGGCCAAGCTCTTCCCGAACGGTGTCGATCGCAATCTGGCTTGCCACTTCTCCGGCGCTCTGTCCGCCCATGCCGTCAGCCACTGCGTAAAGGCCGACCGGAGTTTTTGTTGCTCCTAACGTATAGCACAGCACGCTGTCCTGATTCTGAGAACGCCGGCGTCCGTGATCGGTAAGAGCAAATGCCGCTAAACGCATCCGAGATCGATCTCCCCGCCCGTTCGCCAACGCGTTACTTTCGACATTATACACGACAGGACTCGTCCCTCTGGGGGAGTACTCTGCTAGCCAAGGTCATTCGACAAAGAGAGAAGAATCGTCGCGGCAACCAAGCCCGCGGTCTCGGATCGCAAGATTCGGGTACCAAGAGTCACCGGAACGGCACCCGCCGCGACTGCTTGCGATCGCTCGCCGTCCGTCAGGCCCCCTTCAGGCCCCACGAATATCGATGCAGCCTCTACCGCGCCGGGCACCGCATGGCGCAGCGACGTAGCAGTCTCTCGTTCGTCAAGCAACAACCGGATCCCCGTGCCTTCACCTAGCGCGTCATCAAGCGCCAATGGAGCGTCGACCCTGGGAAGGGCGGATCGCTCGCACTGCTCGGCGGCTTCGCGCACAACGGTCTGGAAACGGTCAATGCGACTGGCATAGTCCGACGGCTGAGTTCTGACAAATAGCACGGGAGTGAACCGGCTTATGCCAATCTCGGTTCCTTTTTGCAATAACCAGGTGAAGCGGTCGCCTCGGAGCGCACTCTGATAGAGCGAAATCTTGCAACTCGGTTCGCGGATTCCGGCACGGATTTCCAAAGGCACCGCGCTGGGGAACGTCCGCATCGACGTCAACGCCGCGACGACTTCGCGACCCGTGCCGTCGCATACGAGGATCCTCTCGCCATCGCGAAGCCGCAGGACACGTCGCAACTGGTGCTGCTGCACGGTGGAAAACGATATCCGCTCCGGCGTAATCGATGCCGGATCTATGAAGAAGATAGGGAAGGGCTGTCGCGCAAGACGGCCACCAGCGTTACCCATTCATCCTCGCTCATACGCTCGTCGATGGCATATCCCGCCGCGACAAGGGCGGCAGCAACCTCTTCAGCACGATCCCGGATTATCCCTGAGGCAATTAGTCTGGCGCCGAGCCGAGATGCTTTGGCGAACGCCGGTCCCAGCTTGATCAGCACGGTGGCGATAATATTCGCAATCACGAGATCCGCGAGCGGCTGGTCCGCCGACAATATGACCTGATCTTCAGGCTGAGCGGTAGGATCCACGCGGTGGATCCGCAGCAGATCTGACACGTCGTTACGAAGCGCGTTCTGGCGTGTGGCCTCGACCGCGACTTCAGCGATGTCGCGGGCCAGCACAAGACCCGCTCCCAGCTTGGCGGCGGCTATCGCCAAAATGCCCGAGCCAGTTCCCTGGTCAAGAACGGTGCTTCCGTGCGTCGTATAGCGTTCGACCGCGGCGAGGCACTGACGGGTTGTCTGATGGATCCCCGTGCCGAATGCCATGCCAGGATCGATTTCGACTACAACAGCCGAGGGGTCGAGATCGACATCGCGCCAGGTAGGCTTTATCAGGAGGCGACCGACGCGGAGCGGATGGTAATGTTCCTTCCACGCGTTTGCCCAATCATCCTCGGCAACACTCTTGACGCGCAGTTCACCGATAGGAGCGAGATTGAATGCACTGAGGTGCCACAAACCCTCCTCGATGCGCCGCCGCCGCAGATTACCGTCATCGGTGTCAGGCAAATACGTCGAAACCTGAGCTGGCCTGAGCACGTCTACGCCGTAATGCTCGCCATCGGGATCGGTGAAGAACGGCTGGTTAATGGCGACGCCGCCTTCGCCATACTGATGAAAGAGCGCGCTAAGCGCCTCCACGGCCGCAAGGTCGGCGGTGACGGATAATTCAAGCCACATCAAATGCCGAGCGTGTCCTTGACCTTCGAGAAGAAGCCGCGCTCATGACCGTCGCCCTGCTGGTGTGACAGCGCTGCCAATTCCTCGTATAACTCGCGCTCGCGTGCCGAAAGCGACCCTGGCGTGCGGACGGTCACCGTTACATACTGGTCGCCACGGCCCATGCTGCGCAGTCTTGGCACGCCCTTGTCCCGAAGCCGAAATTGCTTGCCGGTCTGCGTGCCGGCGGGTATGCTCAGCTTCTCAGTGCCGTCGATCGTCGGCACCTCTAGCTGGTCGCCAATGGCCGCCTGCGGAAAGCTAATCAGCACATCGAGATGAATGTCGGCGCCGTCTCGCTTGAATTGCGCGTGCGGCTTGACGTTCAGCACGACATACAGGTTGCCGGGAGAGCCGCCACGCGGGCCGGATTCTCCCTCGCCCGTCAGGCGGATCTGCTGATCGTTGTCCACGCCTGGTGGAATCTTTACGGTGAGCTTCTTGGTCGCGTGTATCCGACCCTCACCTTTGCATTCGCGGCATGGCGTGGAGATGATCTGGCCCTCGCCCTTGCATCGCGCGCATACCGTAACGTTGACGAACTGGCCGAAGAACGATTGCTGTACGCGCCGGACCTCGCCGGAGCCGTTGCACTGCGGGCAGCGCTTCATTTCAGAGTTCGGCTCGGCGCCCTTGCCCGAGCAGTGCATGCAGGTTTCCCAACGTGGAATAGACAATTCCTTTTCACAACCGAAGATAGCCTCTTCAAAGGTTATCGTCAGGTCGTAGCGGAGGTCGGATCCGCGTTGCGGGCCGCGCCGCCCGGCCGCGCCGCCTGACCCGCCGAAAATACTGCCGAACTGCTCAAATATGTCCGCGAATGAGCCAAAGCCGCCAAAGTCGGCGCCGGCCGCTCCATTGACGCCGGCATGGCCATATTGGTCATAGAGCGCCCGCTTCTGTGGATCGGTAAGCACCTCATATGCCTCGCCGACCTCTTTGAAGCTCTCCTCGGCGCCGGCCTCGCGATTCACATCAGGATGGTACTGCCGGGCCATCTTACGGAAGGCACGCTTCAGCGTGGCGTCGTCGGCGCCGCGCTGGACGCCAAGAATTTCGTAATAGTCACGCTTCGTCTGTGCCAACGTCTTATCCGCCCGTTTCTCCGTCTGCCTCGTTCCATGCCCGCTGCCGCGGCGCGTACGCCCGCGACCCCATTTGTGGTCATACCCCTAGACCAACCGGTCTAGGGGTTCCCGTGGATCGCGGCTTCCTGATTTGTACCAGAAGCGCGTTGCCATTGACCAACATGTTGCCGCTCAGAAGCTTGACGCAGTGCCGAGCGGCGCATACTTACACTTCCTTAAATTCGCCTTCGACGGTGTTCTCGTCATGCGGCGCGCCCGACGGCTCCTCGGCAGGGCTCGCCTCCTGATCGAAGCCTTGCCCGCCATCGTACCCAGCATCCTCACCGGCGCCGGCCTGCCCGTAGATCGCGCTGCCCACGCCTTGAAGCGCCTTCTTCAGTCCCTCGGACGAGGTCTTGATCCGCTCAAGATCTTCGGTCTTTAACGCCGCTTCCACGTCGCCTATATTCCGCTCAATGTCGGCGCGTAACTCGTCGTTGATGTGTTCCTTATGCTCTTCCAGAGTCTTCCGGGCGCTATACACCATACTATCGGCGGCGTTGCGGGCCTCGACCTCGTCACGCCGGTGCGCGTCCTCGGCTGCGTGTGTTTCGGCATCGCGGACCATGCGCTCGACTTCGTCCTTGGCCAGTCCGCTGGAAGCGGTGATCGTGATCTTCTGCTCGCGGCCGGTGCCCTTGTCCTTCGCCGACACATGCACCACGCCGTTCGCGTCGATATCGAAAGTCACCTCAATTTGCGGTACGCCACGCGGCGCCGGCGGGATGCCCTCCAGGTGGAATTTGCCCATTGTCTTGTTGTATTGCGCCATTTCGCGCTCACCCTGGAGCACGTGAATCTCCACGCTGGGCTGATTGTCGGACGCGGTGGAGAAGACCTGGCTCTTGCTGGTCGGGATGGTAGTGTTCCGCTCGATCAGCTTGGTAAACACGCCGCCCAGGGTCTCGATGCCAAGGCTCAAGGGAGTGACGTCGAGCAACAGCACATCTTTCACGTCGCCCGAGAGCACGCCGGCCTGGATGGCGGCGCCGACGGCCACGACCTCATCAGGGTTGACGCCGCGGTTCGGCTCTTTACCGAACAGCTCGCGAACCATCGCCTGTACGGCCGGCATGCGGGTTTGGCCGCCCACCAGTACGACCTCGTCAATATCGGACGGCTTGAGTCCCGCATCCTTGAGCGCCAGGTTCACTGGTCCCTTCGATCGATCGATGAGTTCGCCGACAAGCTGCTCGAGCTTCGACCGCGTGAGCGTCATCACGAGGTGCTTCGGGCCGCTGGCATCCGCGGTGACGAACGGCAGGTTGATTTCCGTGGTCATCGCGCTGCTGAGCTCGATTTTGGCCTTCTCAGCCGCTTCCTTCAAGCGCTGCAGCGCGACGCGATCCTCGCGTACGTCGAT
>JANWHV010000298.1 GCA_025450255.1 Chloroflexota bacterium
CCCGGCTCCCGGAAGCGGTCGGGCGCGCCCGCCGGCACGATTGCGCCCAGCCCAATCAACAGCAGCGCCGCCGCGATCGCCGCCGCGCGCGCATCGCCCGCGCCGTGCAGCGGCCAATTCCAGGCGATCGCCGGGCTCGTTTCGAGCGCCTGGATGCCGAAGCAGAGAGGCAGCGCCCAGGCAAGCGTGCCGCCGACCAGGCGGGCGGCAAGCAAGGCCAGCCCGGTCAAGCCCGCGACGTTGCGAGTGACCGTCCAATGCGCCCAGTCGTTCGCTGCGGCAAGGAACAGCACCGCGACCGCCAGCAGCCCCAGCAGGTGCAGGAGACGCCGCGGCGCCAGCGGGTGGCTCATCGTCGTCTCTAGCTCGCCAAATGGCGCGAGGTTGCCGGCCACTATC
Source organism: Chloroflexota bacterium (assembly GCA_025450255.1). The sequence goes on from JANWHV010000298.1 coordinate 400, forward strand.
ACGGCAGCCGCCCCCAATGGCGGAACGATCGGCAGCGGCCCCACGCTGGGCGTGCCGCCACCGCCGGCATAGTGCCAGACCCACGAGAATAGCGCTACCAGGGCGAGGTACGCCACGGCGCGTTCGGCTTGCCGCGAGTGCAGGTACAGGTACGCCAATCTCATGGCAGCGCCCCAATTTGCCGCGAGCGCAAGTACAGGTAGACCGATCTCACGGCAGCGCTCCCAGCGCTACCCGCCCCTGGCGCAGCGCCAGGTAGTGGGCGCGGAGCCACGCATGTCGCCGCGCCGGGGTGAGATTGGCGAAACGCTGGGCCGCCGCCGAGGCGATCGCCCAATCGTTGCCGAAATATGGGTAGCCCTGTCCGCGGCTTCGCTCGGCCAATACCAGCCGCAGCCCGGCCTGCCGCACCAGCCAGATGCCAATCGCCTCCTGCGCCGGCCGGCATGTCTGGACTCCCGTAGCGAAACCGTAGTCGCTCGAACAGCGGTCGAGACCGTCGTCATGTGTGCCGTCTCCCACCAGCGACACCGCGACCGGCCCGAAGAACGATTGGTCCGTCGATAGATTGGCCGGCATCGCCGAGTCGTCGGTCGGCAAGTCGGACAGGACAAAGTACAGCGTACCGTGAACGATCCCCTGCGCCCCCGGCGTTTGCGCGGCGCGGGTTGGGGCGCCCGGAATACCGCGCAGCGGCGCGACGAGCCGGTTAATCGTGGCCGCGTCGCCGCGCACGTACGCGCGGTACGCGGGGTGCATGCACACCGGTATGGGCGTGGCGGCGCAGGCCGGCGTGTAAGGAAGGGTCGCCGCGTCTCGAGGGCCGGACGAGATGCGCGCCGCCTTCAGATCCAGCGCGGTGGCGGGCGCGGCGGCGATCAGGGCAAGCACGCTCGCGGCCGCCAGGAAGAATCCAGCGCCAAGCAGGCCCCGCGCTATGCCGCGCGTGCCCTCCCGCCGCGCGAGCAGGCCGAGGCACAGGGCGGTGATGCCGATCATGCTGAGACCCTGGGGCAGGCCCACGTTTGGCCGCACGCCGTACCAGACGGAGACATCCAGGAACGGCGCGGGCGAGAGATACGAGAGCTTTGCCAGGGTGGGCGGCGCAGCCGCGAGCGCCACCCCCAGGATGATTTCCCCCATCAGCGCCATGAACGCGACGAAGGGAGCCGCGAACCGCTCGGGGAATGAGGCGCCGGCCGCGTAGCCGATAGCCGCGTAGGCCGGTATCGCCGGCAGGCCCACAGCTAGCGGCCACGGCGCCGGCCCGCCCCAGACGGCGTGCCGCAGGGCCATGCTAATGAGTACGGCGCCGGTGGCGACATAGGCCAGCAGGCCCCAGGCGGCGGTCCCGGCCCAGGTCGCGGCCTGCCGCGTGAATGCCGGGCACGGCGTCGTCGCCAGCAGATCCTCAAGACCGCATCGCTACTCCCGCCCTGCCATCCAGGCCGCGGCGCCCGCGATGCAGGGTCCGACGATCAGCACCGACTTCCCCACCAGATCGCTCATCGCAGGCCACAGGTACATGCTCCAATCCAGGCCGAAATCGTAGGCTACGAATAGGTAGCATGCCACCATTACGGGGCAGAACCACATGGCTACGTTGCGGCGCGTGGCGATGCCCAGCAGGCGAAGATTCACGAACGCGCTCCAACCAGGACGGAGGTATAGCCGCGCTCCAGCGCCGAATCGCCCGCCGCGCCGTCCCGCCCGCGGGCGATGAGCTGCTCCGGCGTACCGTGAAAGATGACCCGGCCGCGTTCCAGCAGCGCCACCTCGCCGCAGGCGGCGCCGATGTCCTCGACCAGATGGGTGCTGACGATTACCGTACCGCGGACGCCGATCTCGCGCAGCAGCGCGCGGAAGCCGACGCGTTGCTCGGGGTCCAGGCCGGCAGTCGGCTCATCGAGGAGCAGGAGGTCAGGATCATTCACGATCGCCTGGGCAATGCCGACCCGGCGCACCATGCCGCCGGAGAGGGTCCTGAGCTTCGCGCGGGCGCGATCGCCCAGCTCCACGCGCTCGATGGCCCGTGCCACCGCGCCGGGTATCCGGCCCTGAGGAATCTCCTTGAGCAGCGCGAAGTATTCGACGAACTCGTAGACGGTGAAGTTCGGATAATAGCCGAGCGTCTGCGGCAGGTAACCCAGACGGCGGCGCAGCTCCCGGCGCGCGGCTTGTTCAGACGGATCGTACCCCAGCAACCGCAGCGTGCCGGCGCTCGGCGCGACGATCGTGGCAAGCGTGCGCAAGAGCGTGGTCTTCCCGGCGCCGTTGGGGCCTAGCAGCCCAAACACGCCCGGGCCAATCTCCAGATCCACATCTCGCAGCGCCTGGATCCTGCCAAAGTGCAGGCTCACCCCCCGCGCGCGCACATTCACGGTCATTGCGGTGTTTTTATCCTTCCGCCACTCGTGGCATACATCGCTACGCCAATGCAGGCCAGCGCCACCGCGGCGTACACAGGCGTCAGGGCGCCCCGCGCGACCGCCGCGGCCAGATCGTGCGTCCGCGCCGCGCCGGCCAGGACGACGACGCACCAACCCGCCAGCGCCGCCGCAACCCCAATCGTGGCTGACCGCGCCAGCGTGGCCATGGCCAGGCCGCCCGCCGCAACCATCGTCATCGGCGCCAGCCAGCCGAACGTCATGCCCGCCGCGCCCGCCGAGACCAGTGACGCCACGGCCCCGAGCGCCGCGTTGACGCCGAAGACAGCGAGCGCCCGGACCAGCAGCACCATGCGGTCGGAGATGGGCATGGTCTGACTTAGCTCGAAGGCAGGGTCCACGCTGGGGCCATAGGCATAGGCGATGCCGGCGCCGGCGAGTGCCGGGGCCAGCAGCGCCACCATGGGAGCGCCGGTGCTCCAGGTAACCAGTACACCGGCCGCGAGGACGACGACGCTGGCCACGATCCATGACGGCAAGAGCGACGGCGTGGTCATCAGGGCACGCGCCAGCCCTGGCGAGCGGAGGAGGCGGCCTGCTTCGCGTTCGAACCGCCCTACTGGCCGGGCCCAGATCGCCGCCGCGACGCCGGCCCAGACGCGGCTCAGGTCCACGTCTCGCGCCTCCAGAGTGGCGCGAGCCCTGCAATCGGCGCAGGCCGCGATATGCGCCGGGTCGCCGGCGTGATCGCGCATCAATCACCCCCTCGTCGCAGGGTCGCCCGCAGGCGGCGGCGCACCGCGAACACACGGCTCTTCACCGTTCCCTCGGGGATACCGAGGCGGGCGGCGATATCCGCGATGGGACGATCCTCGATAAAGCGCAGCCGCGCCAACTCACGATCCTGGTTACCGGCCTGGCCGAGCGCATTGAGCGCCTCCAGCAGGTCGGCGCGCGCCGCGGCGGTAGCGGCGGGATCTTCCCTCGATATGCCTGCATCCATCGCAACGCCGGATCGCCCGTGCCCGCGCGCCCACAGGGCAGCCTGGCGGCGGGCGATGCCCCAGAGCCAGGCGCCCAATGCTCCGTCGCCCTTATACGACGCGGCGCCGCGCCAGACCGCGATAAAGGTTTCCTGCAACACATCCTCCACGGCATCGGCGGGCAAGGTCCGGCGCAGCCGGGCCGCGAGCCAGGGTGCGTGCAGGGTGAACAGTGCCCGGAAGGCGCCCTCGTCCCCAGCGGCCACGGCGGCGATCAAGCTGTCGTCGTCCATCTCACCTACCCTGTTGCGGAAAGGCGCCGTTCGGTTCACCGGAGCGGTAAATATATCTCGCCGAGCCGGCGGCCGGCACTACGTGCTCCCACTCCCCTCGGATATTCAGGTGCGAAGTCGGCGTTTTGGTCTTGATAATTCGTCGGCGACACCGTGCTCGATCCCTTTCTTGGCTCAGGAACGACAACCGAGGCGGCGCTGGGCCTTGGGCGAGACAGCATTGGCGTGGAAACCGAGCCATCATATATCGCGTTGGCAAGGAAGAGACTCGCGTTTCTGCCCTTTGGTATTACTCTCACGATCGAAGATTAGCTGCACAACCGCGACAACCAGCCAGTGATCAGTGGAGGGCCGCGTGGATATCGAGGCGCGGTTTGAGTCGGCGATCCAGCATTTCTGGACGGCACGGGCCGCTCAGAAAAAGAAACAAGAGGATCGCGGCGTCATCGACGCGGGGACGCGGGGCGCGGTCACCGGCGGCACGCAGATGGGTGCTATTGAAGTGCTCGTGACGGACATATTACGCGAGTCCGGTCTTGCGCACATTCTTATTCATACGCGGACGGCCCTGGGGCTGCCAGGCTACTTCCGACCCGAGAAGAAATATGAAAGTCTCTGTCGCCGCCTGGTCCTGGAGCGGCTGTATGATGCCACGTGCCTGACCCTTGCCACTAATAAATACGATACCGACGAAGATTTCGCAGCTGGGAGCACGCCGACGCTGATTGGTTGAAGATGGTGCAAGTCCCCGCGTATGCGCTGCGGAAGCGACGGGTGGCACATGGGATACAAGGGCGCTTGTTCCCCGAGGAGGCGGAGTGGGCATCACGCTGCAGGAGCTCATCTGCCCCCCTTCCATCGTGACATGCTCCTCCTGTATCCATTGCCTGCACAAGGTTCCGCGTGGTCAAACCCTCTCCCGATGTCTCCGTTTCGCGGGTTCCGGTGTTGTAATAGGTGTCAGTCGCGATATGACGGCACGCCGGTGTGACAGACCGGACTTCAACATCGGAGCAGCATCGTAACCAGCTTAGCGTGGGGACAACCCAATGCTTACCAACGTGGCGATACCGGTTGAGGATTGCGCCGGCGCCCAAAGCACGGAGGCGGCACTGATTCGCGCGGCACAAGCGGATCTGGCTGCGTTTGCACCACTCTACCAGCGGTATCGGGACCGCATCTACGCCTACCTGCGCACACGGACTCGGAGCGCCGAGGATGCAGCCGATCTCACCCAGCAGGTGTTCCTGCAAGCGCTCGCTGCCCTACCCCGATATCGTCCTCAGCGAGCGCCCTTCGCGGCCTGGCTAGCCCGCATTGCGCATAATCTGGCAGCCAACTATCACAAGCGTCACCGCTACACCATCACCTGGGACCTTTTGCCTGAGGCCCTCCAACCCACCGCGGACGACGATCTGGAGTCACAGGTCGTACACGCAGAGGCTGTCGCGCGGCTGCCAGCCGTGCTGCGCGACTGCATCGCAGGGACTCGCGAGGTCGTGGGCG
>JANWHV010000299.1 GCA_025450255.1 Chloroflexota bacterium
CCGCACGATCGGCCAACGTCGCGGGTACCGTCATACGAACAGCCGACAGTACAGTCACCCGCCTACACGCCGCCTGCGTACGGCTCCTATACCCATACACAGCGGCTGTCCGCGCCGCCTCGTCAAAACATTCGCTCGAAGACCGTAGCCGGTATCGCCACGCTCAGCCTTCTGCTCGGTGGCGCCGCCGGAGCGGGCGCCGGCGCGCTTGTGGCGCACAATCAGTCCAATGCCTCTTCAGCGGACCAGGTATTGCAGCAGTCGCCGGTTTCGCAGACCGCGCGCGTGGTTTCCAATGACGTGAGCTCGCTGACCGTCAAGGTGGTGCAGCAGGTTGGCCCCGCCGTGGTGAGCGTGCTGAACAGCCAGCAGCCGCAAAGCGGCCTTTTCGGCGCCACCCAGTCGACGAGCGCCGGCTCCGGCATCATTATCGACACAAATGGCTATATTCTTACCAATTACCATGTGATCGACCAGGCGCAGAACCTTAAAGTCACCTTCGCTAACGGCACGACCGCGTCCGCCACCCTGGTAGGTAGCGATTCCTCCAACGATATCGCCGTTATTAAGGTCAATGTGAAAGTTCCGGCCGTAGCCCATTTCGGCGACAGCCAGGTGGTACGTCCCGGCGAAACCGTGCTCGCGATCGGCAACGCACTGGGAAATCTGCAGAATACCGTTACCGAGGGCATCGTCAGTGGCCTTGGTCGCAGCCTGCCAAACGGCAACGATCCTACCGGCGCCTCGTTTCTGCAAAATCTCATTCAGACCGACGCGGCGATTAACCACGGCAACAGCGGCGGACCGCTCGTCGATCTCGGCGGGAACGTGATCGGCATCAACACCGCGGTGGTCCGCGGCACGGGAAACACGAGCGGGATGCTGCAATCGGCGGACCAGGCCGAGGGCCTCGGCTTCGCCATTCCCAGTGATACCGCCAAGGCAGCGGCCGACCGCTTGATTTTCCACACGCCCAGCCCATATCTTGGCGTCGAGTACCGGCCGATCACGCCGCAGGTTTCAAGCGCCAGCGGCTTGCCGGTTGGCGCGCGCCTCCTGCTGATCGGCAAGGGTTCGCCGGCCGCGCGCGCCGGTCTCAAGACGAACGATGTGGTTACCGCCGTGGGCGGGCAGCAAATCGACGATCAGCACGACCTCAAATATATGCTCGACACCTTCCATGTCGGCGATTCAGTCAAGCTCACCGTATTCCGGAGCGGTAGCACCCATACCATCACCGTGCAACTCGGTAAACGCCCAGCGCCATAGCCGGACAGGCGGATTGAGAAGCCCGCGCGCGATCAGAATGATTTTATCCGGTAACTTCGGTACTGGAACCCCAACGGCGCGATGGCCGTTGGGGTTCCATATTTACCGCCCCGTCGCCAGCCGCTCACTCTCCGCCACGATAAACGCGGCCTTCCGCTCGGTGTATTGCCGCCCGTCGGCTATTCCCCTGGCCAGAATGACGCGCTTGGCATCCACATAGCGTGCCGCAAGCAGCGGGTCGGTCCGCAGAGCCTCGCGAAAGGCAAGCAGCGCCCTGGCCTCCGCCGTATCCTCCCGCACGACATGCGCATGCACGTGATACGTCGTGCCGTCATATACGTAGGTCCCCACGCGCATTGGCCTGCTCTCGGGAAACGGCATGCCGTAGACCTGCCGCTGGAAGCCGATCGCGTCAAGCGCGTCCCGCGTGCTTTCAAGCTCGCCCTCGGCATAGAGCACCACCAGATCGACGATGCCCTTGCCCGCGCAGCCCGGCACCGCCGTGCTGCCGATGTGCTCGACCCGCGCGGTGGGGCGGCTCGCCGCGATCAGCGCCGCGACCTCGCGCGCGACCACGTATGCCCGCTCGTCATGGGGAAGGCATGCAACCGGTTTCAGTGTGTACGGGCCGATGGGCGATTTAGACTCGTGCGTCGACATTCCGGCTCACGTCAATCAGGCGCGGTTACCGCGATTCCACGTTATTCAAAGGAGTCCGCCAACGGGTCACGCTCCGCCGCCCCAGGCCGTGATGTCTCGCGCCAGGCCCCACCCGGACGCATCGCCGCGAAAAATGCCTCATCGTATTCCCGTGTCCTTACCACCACCGGCATCGGCACGGCGTGGCCCAGAATCAGCGCCTGCTTTTTGCTGTCGAGACTGGAGAGTACGGCGCGCAGATGCTCGGCGCCGCTTACCCCCGTAAATACCGCCTTGATATCGTTCTCCTCGGTGAGCAGCGCGGTGAGACGTGTTCCCAGTTGCGACGCGACCTCCGGGTCGATTCCGCTCGGCCGCTGATCCACGACGAGCAGGGTAACATAGTATTTCCGCATCTCGCGCGCGATCGTGCCGAAACTCGTGCTCTTCGCCACCCGTGGATTGAGAAACTTGTGCGCTTCCTCGATCACCAGCATCAGGCGGCGCGGCTCATCCCGCGCACTCTTGGTCAGCAGATACGCTTCCGTCTTCCGCACCCACTTATCATAAATCTGTCGCGTGATGATATTCGCCACCAGCATATACACCAGCGGCCGGCGATAGCGGCCAAACTCCAACACCACGTGCTGGCCCTTCTCCAACCAGGCTACCAGCTCCTCCAGTTTGTCCTCGCCCATGCCGAGCGAAGGCTTGATGAATCCCAGGTCCTTGAATTGCGCGAGCTTCCGGTAGACCGCCGCCAGCGACCCCTTATGTCCGCCAACCGAGTCCGCGACGTTCTCGAACGCGGCCGGTTCGGTATTCAATAGCTCCGATAGCCAATCCTTGCCCCACTGGTTGCGCAGCAAATAGCACGTATCCTGCATGCCACTGGAAAAATCGAGTTCATCGGAGAGCAGCGCGATGTCCTCGATCTCAATTTGGTTGAGGCCGATTGTGAGCGTTCCATCCACCGTCACGCCGCGCGCCCGCGAGCTCTCGGGGTCGATAGTGTAGACGTGGACTTTCGATCCGAACAGCCTCCGCAACCCCGGCAACACGCGTCTCTGCCCTACCCCTTCCTCGCTCTGCGTCTCCCAGCCGTACTCGGAGTGCATGTCGAAGACCAGGGTGGAGGCGATGTCGCCCTTGATCATGCCCGCCAACAGCAGCCGGGTCAGGAACGACTTTCCCGTTCCCGATTTGCCGAATACGCCATTGCTCCGCTCGGCGATACGCTCCAGGTCCAGGCACACCGGAATATCCATGTTCAGCGGCATGCCAATGGCGAAATGGCGCGCGTCCTCCGCGCCGAAGACATACGCGAAATCGCCCGCGGTGGCATCGTACACCGGCGAGAAATGCACCGGAATCGTGCGCACCGGCTCGAGTGAGCGCGCGGCGTCGGATCCCTGGCCGTTCAATGTCTCCACCGCCTGCTCTCGCGGCAGCATCAGCATCGGCTGGATTGAGACCGCGCCGAACGTCGCGATGTCCTCGAGCATCTCCGCTATGAGCGGGTGCGCGCGGTCCGGCGCGTCCAGCAGCGCGCGTTCGTTCGCGGCGCCCAGCTCCATGTCGGTGACCAGGCAGAAAAAGCGGTTTTCCTGGCCCTCGATCACCACGAATCGCCCCACCCGCATGTCCTCTACCGTGGTGCCGTGCTCCAACCTGAGTTGCAAGCCCTTGAGCAGCGAGCCCCGCGTAATCATGCCCAGTGGCGGAGCCGCCCCCTCCGTGACGCGTCCGTCTGCCTCGGCGGGCAAGACGGAAAAGCGCGCGGGCAGACGGGCAAACTCGTTCATGGGGTCTCCTCCATACTGGTCAAGAGCTCGAGTACCGCTTTCAGCCGTTCATAGTCACCGGCAAGCAGGCGGGCGACGGCACGGCCCGACCCTACGAGAAAGTCGCGGTCCGCGCCGTGCGCGCGATACCCACAGCCAATCGATGCCGCAATCAGATCCTCGGCATTCTCTACTCCCGATCGCAACACGAAGCGCAGGTAGGAAAGATCCTTGAAAAAGGCTGCCGCTACGTCCGTATCCGCCGGCCATACGCGCTCGTGTACGCGTGGCGGCATCGGCGGCACCCGCTGCACCACCGTGCCCGTGTCGCCCGCATAGCCCACCAGCAGGCAGGTGAACGTGGTGCGCAGCACGTGGGCTAGCTGCGGTTGCCGCGCGTAGACGTCTTCGGCCTCGCCCTCCGCCGTGCCCCAGGCCATGGCATGCCGGCCGGGCTCAATCGCCCCGGTCTCGGTCCCCGCGCACAGGCCGAAATACACGCCGTTCCGCGGCGCGGGCGCCACCAGCAAGCTGCCGAACGCCGGGCTCTCGTTCAGCCGGTAGCTCTGTGCCACGAACGTCGTGGTGGCAACCGCTATCACCTCGCCTACCGCCGGACCGTGCATCTCCACCGCTGCTCCCTCTTCCATGCTCCGCCCGATCGGTTCAGCGCCCGCGTTCCCGGGCCGGCTTCTCTCCCCTTGCCACCCACCCCATCACAGCTCATATGTCGGCTCGTCATGCGGTCAGACGGCCCGCCGATCCTTGCTCAACCGCTTCCCCGAGACCGCCGCGTGCAGATCCTGGCTGTGCAAGGCGTCAAGCACCAGTTGGCGGAATGCCTCCCGGCCGGCGCCGTGGATCACCGCTTGCTCGTGCGCCTCCATCAGCACCACCGGATAGCCGCGCCCGCGACGGCACTGGTCCAGCACCACCGCCAGCACTGTATCCACCAGTCCAGCCTCCGCCACCCAGATCGGCAGCTCCAGGCGTGCCATCTCGTCGTCCAGCCTCATATAGCAAAAGACAATCTCGTCCCCAGGCGCGTAAAGCTTGAGCACCGGCGAGAGGCTGCGAAAGAGCCCCGTCACCTCGCCGGGGCGCAGATGCGCGAAGAGGTCACGATCGGGCAAGACACGCATCGCCTCGCACAACCGGTCAGTCCTGCCGCGGCATCGCACGCAGCCGGCCTGCCCGCCACGGTCGCAATCCCGCGCCGCCAGCAGCGCGGCCGTATTCGCCACTTCGCGCGCGTTTGGCCGGCTGATGTAACTGCACACCGGGACCCTGGCAGCCCTGAACCGAGCCAGCGACGACGTGAAGCGC
>JANWHV010000300.1 GCA_025450255.1 Chloroflexota bacterium
GTCCCGCGCCGCGCGAGCCTGATGGTGCGTATCCGCTACCCTACCGCAATACTCAATCATAGCACTCATGCGAGCTTACCAGCGGATATGTCCCGGCGTTCGACGTTTTACGCGCTGTCGCGCCCTCACGCGGGCCACGCCGCACGGCCCGCGTGCATTATTTGTGCCGAGCAGCATGAGGGCGCTATCCTTTTCCGTGGCGGGCCATCAGAGGCCCGCTCCGGACGAGATGCGCCATACCCGGGGTGACAAGACGACGCGCATGGAGTTCGCTATGAGCCAGATATTGCAAATTGTCGGCGCTCTGTTGATTCTCGCGCCTTTCGCTCTTGCCCAGTTCCAGATCCTCAGTCAGCGATCGCCTGCATATCTTCTCATGAACCTGGCGGGATCGGCATTGCTGGCGCTCCTCGCATTCGGCGCGAGTCAGTGGGGTTTCGTGCTGTTGGAAGGCACGTGGGCGCTTGTCTCGCTTGGCGGCGTTCTTATGCTTGCGCGGCATGCCCACCCGCACCGACTGCAATAGTCCTATCCGTATCACCCTATCGACCTTATCGTTACTTGTCCCCAACAGGCACAAGCAGCGCGCGTGGATCGCCGCCGCTGCTCGTGCCACGGTCTCCTCGATTGCCGGACAGTCCTCTATATTACCCTACATAAGGCCGCGCGGGCAGGATAGGAAGCGTGCTGGCCCCCGCGTCGATGTGCAGGGTCGTGCCCGTGACCTGCGCCGATTCGTCGGACAGCAGATACACCGCCGCATAGGCGGTGTCCCGTGGAGTCTGGTGGCGGCCAAGCGGCAGGCTGGCCCCGGCCTCCCGCAGTCCTTCCTCGGTCATGCCGCGGCCGGTATGCAGGGCGATCTCGGTCTCCGTGAGTACCCAGCCGGGGATGACATAGTTCACGCGGATGCGGTCCTGGGCAAAGGCGCCCGCCAGGGTCCTGGTCATCGCCAGCAGGCCGCCTTTCGCCGCCGCGTAGGCCACCAGGTTGGGCAGCCCCTGGATGCCGTTGAGCGAGCCGATATTGACGATGCTGCCGCCCCCGGCGGCGCGCATCAAGGGGGCGGCATGTTTGCAGCAATAGAAGGCGCCGCGCAGGTTCACGTTCAGCACCTCGTCCCACAACTCGGTGGTCGTCTCCTCAAGCAGGGCGCGCGGGAACCAGCCCACGTTATTCAGCAGGCCGTCGAGCTTGCCGTAGGTAGTAACGGCGGCCCGCGCCAGCGCGGCGCATTGCTCCTCATGCAGCACGTTGGTCCGCACGAAGAGGGCCTCGCCGCCTTCTTCCTCGATCGCCTCCGCCGTGGCCGTCCCCTCGTCGTCGCGCACATCGCCGATTACCACGCGCGCGCCCTCGCGCGCCAGCATCTCGGCGCAGCCGCGCCCAATGCCGCGCGCCGCCCCCGTAACCACGATAACCTTCCCTGCCAGTCGCCCCGCCATCCGGCTACTCCCCTATTTACATATCGTAATATCGCCCCGATGGGCCCTGAGTTTCGCCGCGAGCTTCTGCAGTGTGTTGGCCATGTCTTTCACTCCCGGCAGTCGATCGACGATATCCTGCCCAAGGTAATTGTATGCCAGACCGAGCATCGTTCCTATCACCTCATCGCGTAAGGCCGGGCCAGCACGCTCGCCAGCTCCGCGGCATCTACCAGGACACTTGGAAGTGGCCTGCTTTGCGCCATCAGCGGCAGGAGTTTGAGCAGGATGTCCTTGGCTTCACGCGCGATTGGCGTGGGCGCCTGCCGTTCCCGGCGCCGCGGAGGTTTTTTCTCTGGCAAGGTCTGCTTCCTACCCCCGGCGCCGCGCCAGCAGCTCCCGCGCGGCCTCGGCCACGTGGCGCGGCGTGAGGCCGTATTTCTCCAGCAGCGGCGCGTTCGGCGCGCTCTCCCCGAATACGTCACGCAGCCCCACGCGCTTGAGTGGGGTGGGGCGGTGCTCGCCCAGTGTCTCGGCCACGGCGCCGCCCAGGCCGCCGACGATCGAGTGGTCCTCCGCCGTCACCACGACGCCGGTACGCCCCGCCGCCGCCACGACGGCTTCGACGTCCAGCGGCTTGATCGTCGGCACGTGCAGTACGTGGGCGGAGATGCCCTCAGCCGCCAGCAGGTCCGCTGCCTCCAGCACGCGTACGGTCTGCACGCCCGTGCCGATCAACGTTACGTCGCTCCCCTCGCGCAGGACATAGGCGCGGCCAATTTCGAAGGCGCGGTCACGTGGGGTGATCACCGGACTGGCGTCGCGGGTGAGGCGGAGGTACGTGGGGCCGTCGTGCTCCATCATCGCGAACATCGCCGCGCGCACTTCCACGCCGTCGGCCGGGGCGATCACCGTCATGTTCGGCATGGCACGGAAGATGGCGATGTCGTCCACGCTCTGGTGTGTCTTCCCGGTCGAGCCGGTGAGAATGCCGCTGTAGCCGCCGGCCAGCTTCACGTTCAGCTTCGGCTGCGCCACTACCACCCGGACCTGGTCCAGATCGCGAGACGCGATGAAGGCGGCGAAGGAGCTGACCCAGGGCACGAAGCCGACCGTCGCCAAACCGGCGGCCACGCCGACCATGTTCTGCTCGGCGATGCCCATCTCCAGGAAGCGGTCGGGACGCGCGTTATTCAGGATGTCGGCGCGGGTGGAGTTGGCCAGGTCACCGTCGAGCAGCAGCAGATCGGGATAGCGGTCCGCCAGCTCGACCATCGCCTCACCCCAGGCGACGCGCGGCGCGATCGACTCGGTCGCGGTCATCGCGCACCCCCGGCGGTCAACTCGCGCACGGCATCGTCGCGTAATGCACGGCTGAGCGGTTTGGCGTGCCAGGCGTACTTGTTTTCCATGAACGAGACACCCTTGCCCTTGACGGTGTTGGCGATAACGGCGGTGGGGATGCCGGGCGCGCCTTCATGCGCGTGTCGCAGGGTGTGGACGATTGCGGCCATGTCGTGGCCATCCATTTCCAGCACGCGCCAGCCGAACGCCTGCCAGCGCGCCGCGATCTCGGGCTGGTGCAGCGTCAGCCCTTCACCGCCCGCGTTTGGCCAGGAGTATTGCGGCAGCTGGTTATGGTCGATGATGGCGATCAGGTTATCGAGCTTATAGCGTGCGGCCACGAAGGCCGCCTCCCAGATCTGCCCCTCCTGCAGCTCGCCATCGCCCAACATCACATAGGTACGGAAGTCCAGGCCGCGCCGTTTGGCGCCGATGGCCATGCCCACGCCGGGCGAGAGCCCCTGACCAAGCGATCCGGTGCTCATCTCCAAACCGGGCAGGGCGTGCAGGTCGGGATGCCCCTGGAGGCGAGAGTCGATGGCGTCGAAGCTGGCAAGCTCCGAGATGGGGAAGTAACCGCGCAGGGCCAGCGCGGTGTAGAGGGCGATCGACGAATGGCCCTTGGAAAGGATGAAGCGGTCGCGTTCGGGCCAAGCGGGCCGCGACGGGTCGATACGCAGCACGTCGAAATACAGAGCGATAAGGATATCGGTGGCCGAGAGTGGGCCGCCGAGGTGCCCGGCCTGGGCCTCGAAGATCGTCTCGACGATCAAGCGCCGGCTTTCGCGGGCCCGATCGCGCAGTGATTCCAGGTAGGTGTCGTCAATGGCGCCGGTCGGCATCGTCTCGCTCCTGACCGTGGTCCTGCTTCGGTGTTGCATGCTACCCTCAAGCATACTCGCCCCTGCCCGCGCCGTGCGGGTCGTCGATCTGCACAACCGGATCGTCGAGGCGATACGCGCCGCGAATGGCGGCGCCTGGGCTGCCATGCGCGCGCATCTGGAAAAATTCGCCGCCGCCATGCGCATCGAGCCAGTCGGATCATAGGCGCGGCCGGCGGGCATCCATTTTCTGCCGGCGCGGAGGGGAGTTACGGGCACGCAAGCACGCGGCCAGAGATACTCTTAAAGAGGGCAATATGCTGCCCGTGGCGGCAAAGCAGTAAAGGTGTGGCACGATGGCGATGCAATCTATTAACCCGGCAACCGAGGAAACACTCGCGCACTATGAGGAGCTCTCGCCTCAGCAGGTCGATACGGCATTGCGTGAGGCCCGTACCGCTTTCCTGAGCTGGCGGGAGACGAGCTGGGAAGATCGCCGCGCCCTGATGCGGCGCGCGGCGCGCTATCTCCGCTCGACCAAAGCGCGTTTCGGCGCCTTGATCACGGCGGAGATGGGGAAGGCGATTGCCGAAGGCGAGGCCGAGGTGGAGAAATCGGCCTGGGGCTGCGAGTTCTACGCCGAGCATGCCGAGCGGTTCCTGGCCGACGACGTGGTGCCGACCAACGCGCGTGAAAGCTTCGTGGCCTATGAGCCGCTGGGCGTGGTGCTTGCCGTGATGCCCTGGAACTTCCCATTCTGGCAGGTGTTCCGCTTTGCCGCTCCCGCCCTGATGGCCAGGAACACAGCCGTGCTCAAACATGCCTCCAACGTCTCGGGGTGCGCCCTGGCAATCGAGGAAGTGTTCAAGGAATCCGGGTTCCCAAGCGGTGTGTTCCGCTCGCTGCTGGTATCGTCCGGCGCCGTGCAGGGGATTATCGAGGATCCGCGGGTCGCCGCCGTCACCCTGACCGGCAGCGATGTGGTGGGCAGCAAGGTGGCGGCCACTGCCGGCCGGGTGCTCAAGAAGACCGTGCTCGAGCTGGGCGGCTCGGACGCTTTCATCGTGCTGGCGGACGCGGACCTCGACGGCGCCGTGGAGTTCGCGGTAAAGGCTCGCTTCCAGAACGCCGGCCAGAGCTGCATCGCCGCCAAGCGCTACATCGTGGTGGATGCCGTGGCCGATGAATTCGAGCGCCGCTTCGCCGAAGCGGCAAGCCGCCTGCGGGTCGGCGATCCCACAAAGCGCGACACGCAGATGGGGCCGATGGCGCGCGCCGATCTGCGGCAGGATATTGACGAGCAGGTACGCGATTCGGTGGCCGCGGGAGCACGGGTGCTGTGCGGCGGGCAGCGGCTGGACGGTACGGGCTATTATTACCAGCCGACCGTGCTGGCGGGCGTCACGCCTGCCATGCGCGTCTTCCGCGAGGAAACGTTTGGCCCGGTAGCGGCGGTGATCCGGGCGCGTGACGCCGAGGAGGCGGTGGCGCTGGCCAACGATTCGCAGTTTGGCCTGGGCGGCAACCTCTGGTCACGGGACACCGAGGCGGCAAAGGCGCTGGCGCGCCGGATCGAGACCGGCTCCGTCTTCATCAACGGTATGACTGCCTCCGATCCGCGATTGCCCTTTGGCGGCGTGAAGCACAGCGGCTATGGCCGTGAGCTTTCCTCGTTCGGCATCCGCGAGTTCACTAACATCCAGACGATCTGGGTGGGGCCGGCCCAAGGCCCGGCGCAAACGGCGCCTGCCGAGTAGGCGAAAGACGTGGAACGCTATCGCGTCGCCGCGATCGCCGGAGACGGCGTGGGGCAGGAAGTGATCCCGGCCGGGAAGCGCGTGCTCTCGGCCGCGGCGGCGCGCGCCGGTACGTTCACGCTGGAGTACGAGGATCTTCCCTGGGGCAGTGACTTCTACCAGCGCACCGGCAGGATGATGCCGGAGGATGCCTTGACCACCCTGCGCGACTTCGATGCCATCTACCTCGGCGCCGTAGGCAGGCCGGACGTGCCCGACCACGTCACGCTCTGGGGTCTACTCCTCCCTATCCGCCAGCAGTTCAGCCTCTACATCAACCTACGGCCAATCAAGCTGTTCCCCGGCGTGCGTTGCCCGTTACGGGACAAAGGGCCGGCCGATATCGACATGGTGTGCATCCGCGAAAACTCCGAGGGCGAGTACGCCGGAGTCGGTGGCCGTGTTCACCTTGGCCTGGGGCACGAGGTGGCCCTGCAAACCGACGTGTTCACGCGTACCGGCGTGGAGCGGGCAGTGCGTTATGCCTTTGA
>JANWHV010000301.1 GCA_025450255.1 Chloroflexota bacterium
CGATCCTGGGCTTGTCGCTCACGTCGGCGCCCGGCTTGAGCTCCGCGTTGCATGCCATGCGCGCCGGTGAGTCCGGCGTGCGTGACCTGGCGCTCGGCAATCGTCAGGTATTCCTCTCCTATGCGTCCGTGGTCGGTCTCGGCTGGAGCCTGGGGTTGGTGGCGCCAATCGATGAGATCACGGCGCAATCGGCTGCGGTCGATTCCGCTATCCAGCATGACGCGACTGCTACGATCGTCTCGACCCTCGCGGCGCTCGGCATTTGTTTCGCCGTGGTGCTTTTGCTGACGCTGATCGTGAGCCGCTGGGTACTGGTGCGGCCAATAACCACCCTGACAGCGGCAACCCAGGCGATCGCGGGTGGCGATCTCAACGTCACAATACCGGTGCGCGGGCGCGATGAAGTGGCACAGCTTGCGACATCCTTCAATGCCATGACCACGGTACTGGCGCATTTCTATGATGTGCTGGAGCAGCGTGTACGCGAGCGGACCCATGAGCTGAGCACGCTGCTGGACGTTTCACGGAATGTCACGTCCACGCTCGAGCTTGCTCCGTTGCTGGAGTTGATCCTCGATCAACTGCAATCAATGGTCGATTTTACCAGCGCCACGATTATCACCCTCGAAGGCGAACAGCTTGAAATATTGGAGTATCGAGGCCCGGCGCCACACGACGTTATAGTCGGGCTTCGCTTACCGCTCGAGGAAGGGCAGCCGCATTTCGCCGTGGTGCGGGGACGCGCGCCATTGATCGTGTCGGACGTGGGACGGGATACCCCGTTCACGCGCGCGTTTCGGCGTGAAACCGGCGTGCCATGGGGCGAATCATACGGCGAGGTACGGTCGTGGATGGGCGTGCCGCTCATCCTTAAAGAGCAGGTGATCGGCATGCTTGTGGTTATCCACACTGAGCCGAACTTTTATACGGAGCACCATGGACAGCTTGCCACGGTGATCGCGGCACAGGCGGCGGTAGCGATCGAGAATGCGAACCTGTATGCCCAGGCGCAGGAGTTCGCCGCCTACAAGGAGCGTTCGCGGTTGGCGCGCGAGCTGCACGACTCCGTATCCCAGGCGCTTTACGGTATCGCGCTTGGCGCCCGTACCGCGCGCACGCTGCTCCGGCAAAGTCCGGAGCGCGCGGGCGAGCCGCTCGACTACGTGCTGTCGCTGGCGGAGGCGGGCCTGGCCGAGATGCGTGCCCTGATCTTCGAGCTGCGGCCTGAATCGCTGGAAACCGAGGGACTTGTCGCCGCCCTGGATCATCAGGCCGCGGCCCTCCGCGCTCGACACGGTATCCGGGTACAGACCGCGTTAGGGACGGAACACCAGGCGCCATTCGGCGTGAAGGAGGCGATCTATCGGATTGCGCTCGAGGCCCTGCACAATGCCGTGAAGCATGCGCGCGCCGGCACGATAGACATCGCGCTGGAGTGGGGAGAGGAAGATCTGCGGTTACGAGTCGACGACGACGGCCAGGGCTTCGATCCTGGCGGCTCGTTTCCTGGTCATCTCGGCCTACAGTCGATGCGGGAGCGGGCAGCGGCGTTGGGAGGCTGGTTGAAGGTCACGAGCGCGCCCGCGAACGGGACACACATTGAAGCACGAATACCATGGTGACGCCGGGAGGCGATCTGACACAGAGGTGGCGTGTATTGTGTTGCCGGCAATGCTCGACGATGTCGACGTCCGTCATGT
The DNA here is from genome assembly GCA_025450255.1 of Chloroflexota bacterium. The sequence continues at coordinate 1,701 of JANWHV010000301.1, forward strand.
CCAACTCCATTTGCCGTAGGGGCAGCATTCGGTCCGCCCAAGCGTGACCTCAGCGCCATCGTCATCCGCGCCTCGGGAGTGATTCTCTGCCGGGCGGCGCTCCTGACCAGGAGCGCCGCCCGGCATTGAGCCGTCTTCGCGCGGTCCCACTACAACTAGACACTATTTCCCCTGGCCGGGCCGCGTGCATACGGCGTGCGCGCCACCTGACCTTGGGTGGACAAATTTCCTCCGCCATCCGGCGGATAATGGGCGAATGCCGGTCTGCTCCGTCATAAGACCTAGCTGCATGGTCCCCCATTGTGCTTCACCCAATCGGGTCATTCGTGGGGCGATCGCGCCTGCCAAAGCGACTTTACTAGGACTGTCACGCGACCGCTACGGATGAAGGGCGTGCGGAGCCGGGAAAGGAGCATAGAGGATATGTGGACAGCAACGGCACTGCGGCGCAAGGCACATTCACGATCGCTTAACGACATAGCGCAGAGTAGGGGGAAGACAAGTGACCGCGGATTTGATCATTGAAGCACGGAGCCTGCGCAAGGTATATACCGCCGGGCCGGTGACGGTCGACGCGCTGCGCAATGTGAACTTCGCCGTGGCGCGCGGCGAAATGGTGGCGATTATGGGCCCGAGCGGCTGCGGAAAAACCACCATGCTCAACTGCCTTTCGGGGCTCGACGACTTTGACGGCGGTGAGGTGAAGATCGCCGGTACGTCGCTCAAGGCCATGAACGACAACCAAAAGACCGAGTACCGGGCCAGGAAAATGGGTTTCGTATTCCAGGTCTATAACCTGTTGCCGGTGCTCAGCGCCGTGGAGAACGTGGAGTTGCCGCTGCTGGTGAGCGGCGTACGGCCGGGTGAGGCGCGGAAGCGGGCGCTCGCCGCCCTCGACCTGGTGGGCCTCACGCAGCGGGCGAAGCACCGCCCGGCGGAACTGTCCGGCGGGCAACGGCAGCGCGTTACCGTCGCTCGATCGCTGGTAAATGAGCCGGCGATCGTGTGGGCGGATGAGCCGACCGGCGCCCTCGATTCGGAGTCCGCGGACGACATCATGGACTTGATGTGCCGGCTGAACGAGGAAAACATGCAGACATTCGTCGTCGTCACCCACGCGCAAGAGGTCGGCGATCGCGCGGACCGTATCGTGCGCATGCGCGACGGTCAGATTGTCGACGCGGGATTCGGCGCGGGAGCGCGCGGCATGACCGGCGTCCTGCAGGCGGTCAGCTAACCACGCCTTGGAGCAGTTACGACAACACGGGCCATGGCCCGAAGGAGTTCAACAGTGAATACCATCTTTGGCGCCCCCATGGATTCCGTGATGTTGGGGCTGCTCATTACCTTTTCCCTGGTGACCGCCGTGGTGGCGGCGCTGGCAATCAAGAACCCGCTCTTGTTCAAGCTCGGCATTCGGAACCTGCCGCGAAGACGGGCTCAGACCACGCTTATAATCGTCGGCCTGATGCTCAGCACGGTGATCATCACCAGCGCGCTGGGCGCCGGCGACACGTTTAGCTATAGCATCCGAGTCAATAGCGTAGCAAGCCTCTCAACCGTCGACGAGGCGGTATCGCCGAGAGTAGGCGCCGGCACGACGTTGCACACTGGGAACGCGCCGTTTTCGGTTGCCGCGCCGGCGGTAGCGTTCTTCCCGGCAAGCACCGGCGACCGCGTGGCGCGGAGCCTGGCTGCCGGCAAGGCGGCGGACGGCGTTCTGGGCGCAATCGTGGAGACGGTGTCGGTACAGGACTTGACCAGCCGTCAGACCGTGGCCACGACAGAGTTGGCGGCCATCCCCACCACGTATCCGGCGGCGTTCGGCAGTCTGCGCAACGCCCAGGGCGCCGTGCTCGCGGTGAACGACCTCGGGCCGAGCCAGGTCTACCTGAACGCTCGCGCCGCCAAAGTACTCGACGCGCACGCCGGCGACGTGGTGCGGTTGTTCCTGCACGATCACCCTGTACAAGCGACCGTGCGCGCCATCGCGCGTGACGAGGGCCTGGCCGCGGGAGGGTTGATTTCGAGCGGCGTTCGCGTGGACCCCACGATTGTCTTGCCGCTCAAGCGCGCGCAAGCGCTGGTGGGGCATCCCGGCCAGATCACCACCTTGCTCATATCGAACACCGGCGACGAGCTGACGGGCGCCACGCGCACCAGCGTGGTTGCCAACACTATCCGCGCCGCCCTGACGCGCCCGGCGGCACTGGCATCAGCCGTGACCTTTGTCGGCAGTTCCCGCGGGCTGGCCGCGGTCCATGCCTTGCTGGTTGATTCCTCCGTGAGTGACGCGGCCAGGGGTAAGCTGCGCGCGCTGTTGGCGGCGGTCGCGCACAGGGACAACACCGCACTGGCCGCCGTAATCAGCGATCCCGACCTGGTGTCCGCGCTGCGGACGATAAAGGACGCGACCATAAGCGCGCCGCTCAACACCGCTCTGGCGGGATTGAGCGATTTCACCGTGCAAACACTGAAGCAGGACGCCCTGGACGCCGCCGACGCGGGCGGCAACAGCGCCACCTCGTTCTTCTTGCTGTTTGGCCTGTTCTCCATTGCTTCGGGCACGATGCTTATCTTCCTGATCTTCGTGATGCTGGCAGCGGAGCGGCGCGCCGAGATGGGGATGGCGCGGGCCATCGGCACCAAACGACGCCATCTCATCCAGCAGTTCCTCTTTGAGGGCTATGCGTACGATCTGGGGGCGGCACTGATCGGTCTCGCGCTGGGCATAGTGGTCAGCCTTGGTCTGGTGGCGATGATGGCCGAGATATTCAACCAGGACAACTTCACCGTTCAACGGCACTTTGAGCCCCGGAGCCTGGTCGTATCCTTCTGTCTCGGCGCTCTGGTGACCTTCATCACGGTGGCTTCGTCGTCGTGGCGCGTGAGTCGCCTCAACATCGTCGCCGCTATTCGCGACCTTGCCGACGACAAGCAACGCGCGCAGAGCCTGGGAGCGGCGCTCAAGCAATCAATCGCGAACGTGGGCGGACTGCGGCACGGGCGGAAGCGTCTGCTGGTGGTGGCGGTCGCGGCCTTTCTCCTGTACATGGAGTCAGGTGGCCCCGGCGGGCCGATCGCGGGCGCCGTCCTGCTGCTGTTGTGGAGCTTCAGGCCGCTCATTCGCGGGCTCATCGCGCGCGGTCCGCTTCTGGTAGTCGATGGTGTCGCGCTGTCACTGGTGGGTCTTTCGAGCAAAGAGGAATTCCCCTTCAAGCTCGGCGTCTCGCTCGTGCTCATCGGTATCGCGATGCTGGCGCGCTGGATCATGGCGTGCCTGCATGTTTCCGACCGGGCCCGGAACCGCTTCGGATATTCTCTGGCCGGTATCTCCCTGGTGGCTTTCTGGTCGCTGCCCTTCGACGCCTTGCAGGCGCTTGGCGTGCCAGTCTTGCAGGGCAGCATTGAGATGTTCTTCCTATCGGGCATGATGTTGGTGCTCGGCGGTATCTGGACCCTGATGTACAACCTGGACGTGCTGATGGGCGCCCTGTTGCGCGGCGCCGGCGGGCTTGGCCGTATCGCTCCGGTGCTGAAAATGGCGGTCACCTACCCAACGCAGTACCGCTTCCGTACCGGCATGGCGATGGCGATGTTCAGCCTCATTCTCTTTACGCTAATGGTGGTCTCGGTTCTGGCTAGCAGCCTTGGCGGCGTGCGGCTTGACACGAAGCGTTTCCTCGGCGGTTATGACCTATGGGGCACGACCAGCGCGGGCAATCCGGCCGGCGACATGCGGGGGCGGATCGCGGCCAACCCCACGTTACGCGGTGACATTGCCGCCGTGGGCGGTCTGGCGCGCATTGGCGGCGATCTACGTCAGGCCGGGCAGGCGGACCAAAGCTGGCAGCCATATATCGTCAATGTGGCGGACAACAGCTACCTTGACTCGGTGGCGCCGGCGTTTCTGCACAGCCGAGCGCATGGGTACGCAAGTGATTCCCAGGTGTGGCGAGCGCTGCGTACACACCCTGGCTACGCGGTGGTCGACGATTGGCTGGTCAAGCGGAAAAATGGCGACAGTACCGGCGCGGCGTCCAGCTTCTCGATAAGCGGGTTGTTATACGACGACAAAACCTTCAAGCCGGTGGCGATCAGCATGCGCGACGCGCGGACTGGCGCGATAATCCCACTCACGGTGATCGGCGTGCTGGACCAGGCGGGCGCGGCGAACAGCGACAGCTTCGCTCGCATCACGCGCGGCGTCTATGTGGGGCAGACGACGCTTACCGCGGCGCGCGACCTGCCTGCCACGGCCAACACGTACTTCTTCAGCGTGCGCGGCGGGGCGAACGTCCATCAGACCGCGCTCGCGCTTGGGTCGGCCCTCCTGAACAACGGACTGGATGTGAAGGAGGCAAAAGCTGAATTCGACGCGGGCCAGGCGGCGAACACCGGGTTCTTCAACATGCTCCGCGGCTTCCTGGGGTTGGGCCTGGTCGTGGGAATCGCGGCCCTGGGCGTGATTGCCAGCCGGTCGGTGGTAGAACGGCGCCAGCAGATTGGCATGCTGCGGGCGATCGGATTCCGCCGGCGCATGGTGCGGACGGTGTTCTTGCTGGAGTCAAGCTTCGTGGCGGTGTTTGGGACGCTGCTTGGCGTGGTGCTCGGACTGGTCCTGGCTCACCAACTGGTGAACAGCTTCGCCAAGGATGACAGCACGCTGCACGTGGTTGTGCCGTGGCTGCAAGTAGGCCTGATCGCGGTCGCGGCGTACGCGGCCTCGCTGCTCACCACGTACCTGCCGGCCTGGCACGCGTCACGCGTGTATCCCGCCGAGGCGCTGCGGTACGAGTAAGCGCGCCGACGCACATACCGTCTCCCGCTTCTCACGGGACCACGGCGACCGGCATGGGGCGGCCCGTGCCGGTCGCTCTGCTCATTCAGCCATGGTCGGCCGGCGCCGTGGCGCGTTCGGTTGGGGCAAATACTCGGAGCGCCGCGCGGGCAATACAAAAGCGGCCTGAGGATTCCTCGACGAGCTCGCCGTCGATGTCCACCGGGATCCGCCTGCTAACGGACACGTCCACGCACGTCGCTCGGGTATAAAATACGCCAGGCTGGTACACGTGGTCACCCGTTTTCAGGCATTTGGCGACGGCTATCATTTGTCGCCAACGCTGCAGCTTGATGGCGTACACATCGAGGCTTCCGTCGTCTGGCGACGCATCCGGCGTGACGGCCATGCCGCCGCCGTAAAAGCGGCCATTGCCGATGCCGAGCTGCAATACATGCCTGATCGACACGGGCGGCATTGCGCTCTCAGGGAAACCGAGCGTCAAGTCGAAGGGCTCGAAGCGCCGCACGGCGGCAACGGTAGCGAGCGGGTAGGCAAGTCTTCCGGCGATCTTCTTGAGCCGGCCCGGCAGCATCGTCGCCACGTCGCCGGCCAGGCCGATCGACGCCAGGTTGAGATAGTACCTGTCGCCGCACTGGCCCAGGTCGACGGAAATGGTTTCGCCGCGAGCGATTACCGTGCACGCGGACTCGAGATCGGGAGGTATTTCGAGCGTGCGTGCGAAATCGTTAGCCGTGCCGAATGGAAGCACGCCAAGCACGGTGTCGCTGTTGGCCAGGATGCCCGCCGCCGCGCTTAGCGTGCCGTCACCGCCGCCAACGATGATCGGGTTGTGGTGCGAGGATTTGGCGCGTCTCACCATTGCTCCGAGACGCGCGGGATCGTCAGACGGCCAAACGGCGGCAAGATGAACTCCCCGTGCCTCGAGGGCGCTCCGGGCGTCGGCGAGGGCGCGGTCGCCGTGGCGGGCTTGCGTATTGACGATCAGGGCGGCGCCGGTCATAGTAAGGTTCTCAGAGACCATGTCCCGCGCGCCGCCAAATCCACCGCCGCATGCCGGGGCGCGCTCATTACCAAAACTTGCCGTCGCCCAGGAAGAGGTAGAGTAGCGGACCGACCCCCCAGGGCGTGGCGACGATGGCCCAGAGGACCTTCTTGAATAGGCCGATATCGGACCTTCCGGCCAGATTGATCCAGACCAGGATTACCGCGAGGGGATGCAGGACGATTGCGAGCACGATCTCGATCAGCGTTTTCACGGCGTAATTTCTCGTATCTTGTTAGGGTGTATTGTCGTCCGCTGCGAACGGTACCGCATCCGCGGTTAACGGGTCCGCGCCTCCGCCAAGCCGGATCGCGTCCGGTTCCTGCCGATTGAGGATCATATGCTGCTGCCGCGCATCGCAGTATTTCGGCGCCCCAATAGACCTCGGCCACACGCTGCCGCGCGCATTCGCGCCCGCCCTGGATACCGGCATGGTGGCCGCGCGCCTGGCTACAAAACCGATTTCCGCCGACATACTGTAACAAACCGAACAAACCGCCGCCGGATGCTCATCCCGCGCTTCGCCGTAACCACCCGGCGTAGTATCTTTGGCCTGATATGTCAGGCCGGGTGATGAGGACACGTTTTCAGGTGAGGTTTTGGATGAGCGCGGAGTTGGACCATAAAAGGCGCCCGGATGCGGCGGTGGGCATGCTGGCGGCGCTGGCCGCTTGCAGCCTGGCAATACACCTCGCGATAGCCGGCCGGTACGGCTGGTTCCGCGATGAGTTGTATTACATTGCGGCGGGAAACCATCTGGCGGGCGGTTACGTGGAGTTCCCGCCCATGGTCGCGTTGCTCAGCGTGTTCCAGCGCGCTTTATTCGGCCACTCAATGGCGGCGCTGCTCATCCTGCCGGCGCTGGCCTCGGCCGCGTTGGTAGTAGTAGTCGGGCTGATGGCGCGTGAGCTGGGCGGCGGCCGTCTGGCCCAGGGCATCGCGGCGCTCACGGCGCTGGTCGCCCCAGCCTTTGTCGGATCCGGAGCGCTCTTCACCATGGACGTATTCGACGAAGTGTGGTGGACCATTGCCGAGCTTTTGGCGATCCTGATCCTGAGGTCGCGGTACCTGGACGGAGCGGCCGGATCGCGGCGGCGGGCCAGGCTCTGGCTTCTGTTTGGACTGATCGGCTGCCTGGGCTTGTTGACCAAGCTCACATTCCTGGCCTTCGGCCTGGCGCTGACGGTGGGGCTGCTGCTGTCTCGTTCGCGGCCGGAGATGCGCACGCCCTGGCCGTATCTGGCGGGAGTGGTGGCCTTTCTCGGCCTGGTGCCGTATGCCATCTGGCAGCTAGGACATGACTGGGCGACACTCACGTTCTGGCACAATTACGGGCACACCGAGAGCACGCCCGTTTTCCTGATACAGGTGCTGCTATTGCTGCAGCCGCTGGCGGCGCCGCTCTGGATTGCCGGCCTGTGGTACCTGCTCCGATCGCCAAAAGGCGAGCCCTATCGCCCGCTTGGTTGGGCATTTCTCTTCCTGCTGGCGCTGTTCGTGGCCGGGCACGCGAAGTCGTACTTCCTGGTGCCGGCCTTCCCGCCGCTGATCGCGGCGGGCGCGGTGGTGCTGGAGCAACGCGCGCACAGGCGGCCCGGTGGACGATTGGTACGCATCACTATTGGCGCCCAGCTGCTCGGCGGCATTGTGCTGGCGCCCGTTGTGGCGCCGGTCTTGCCGCCAAAAACGCTCGCGGCCGTGATGTCGAGCCCAATCCAGCCGGTAGCAGACCGCTTTGGCTGGCCGCAACTGATGACGACCGTGGCAAATGTGTACCATGGGCTGCCGGCGGCGGACCGCGCCGGCGTGACGATCCTGGCCGGGAACTACGGCGAGGCCGCGGCATTCGAATTACTTGGCGCGGATTACGGCTTACCGCGAGCGATCAGTCCGCACAATACATACTACTTCTGGGATAAGGGCGTGACGCCTGGCCCGACGGTGATCGCCACCGGCTACGCTCGCGCCGACCTCACGCCGTATTTCCGCGAGGTGCGGGACGCGGCTATCGTGCCGGCGGAGGATGGTATTCAGAACGAAGAGGTGGGGCGACACGTGTACGTATGTCGCGGCCTGCTCATGCCCTGGGCGCGTGCCTGGACGCAGCTCAAGAACTTCTCGTAAATGGTCCCGGCAGGGGAACGCCGGCTACAGCCGGATGAGGAGCAGCGCGGACGAGTGGGATCGGAGTCGGGTGCTGAAATCGCCCGATCGCGACCGCCGTGCATGGGGAAGATTTGGAGGGTGACAATATGGCGCGTATCGAGGGCATCGATCCGGACCGGGCCGAGGGACCGATCGAGGCCGTGCTGGAGGCACAGAAAGCGACGTGGGGCGGACCACTGCTGAACCACCTCCTCTATGCTCGGCGCCCAAGTATCTTCCGCGGCGCGCGAGCGATGTGGACGGGGATCGACGCATCGGGGTTGATCGATCCCGCGCTACAGGCACTGCTCAATCGGCGCGTCGCCATGCTCAACGGTTGCGCCTTTTGAGCGGATATCAACGCTGCCGTGGGCAGCGAACTGGGTATTTCGGAGGAGAAGATTCTGGCGCTGGAGCACTATGTCACGAGCCCGCTCTACACCGAGCACGAGCGGCTGTGCCTGGAATACGTGGACGGCATGACGATAACCGGACGCGAGGTGGATGACGCGTTGTTCGCCCGGCTGCGAGCGGTGTATGACGAGGACGCGCTGGTAGAGCTGACGGCGATCGTCGCCTGGGAGAACTCGTCCAGCAAGTTCAACCGGGCCTTGCGGGTGCCGTCGCAGGGCCTGTGGAAGCGGAAAAGCTAAAGCGCGCATGCGGTTTGCGCACGATCCTGGAGCAGACGCCCCCGCTTGCGACCGGGAGCCTGGATGCCCTGCTCGCGCGCAACGGACCGGCCCAGGCGCTGCACGACGAGGCGCGCGGCGCGCTCGCTCGGCTGGAAGCGCGCCTCGCAGGCGTCGCCGCGACGGTCCCTTCGGGTAGTTAGATTCCGGACGACAGGGGCGATCGATGGTCGGGAACCGATGCCGGGGGACGGCTGTAGAGTATGTAGAGAGACCCGGGCAAGCGGCAATGCTTATGTGAACTTTTCGGTAGCTCGAGATGGCGTGGGTTTGGCGGAAAACCCGACGGTGGCTCAAGGTGTTGGCGTGTTCGAAGCGCTGCATGCCGATAGACCCTGGTAACGGGTAACGACTCCCGGGAAGGATCGGCTCGCTGAACGAATCTGACCTGGTGGCGGCGGCGCAAGCAGGAGATGTCGC
>JANWHV010000302.1 GCA_025450255.1 Chloroflexota bacterium
TCGCGCCATTCATTCAGAGCCTGATCGACGCGGGAGGGTTGGAGTCATTTGTGCGCCGGCGCCTCGCGGCGCGGGCCGAAGCCGCTAGGTAAGCACGTGAAGCACAGGTGTGGGCCGCCGATGCCGCGGCTCGACGAAAGACGAATGCATTGCCGCCAACGATGGCCGGTCGAGTGCGAAAACGGGGAATTGCCGGATGAAAATCGTCGCTCTGGAAACGCTGCTGCTCGATGAGTTTCCTAATCTTACCTACATTATGGTGCATACGGACGAAGGCGTCAGCGGCCTGGGCGAGACGTTTTTTGGCGCGCGCGCCGTGGCCGCGTGGGTTCATGAAACGGCGGCGCCATACCTGCTCGGCAAGGATCCGTTGCACATCGATCGCCATTGGCTGGGCCTGAATCCTTTTGTCGGCTTTAACAGCACCGCCGTTGAGGGTCGGGGCCGGTCGGCGGTGGACATCGCCCTGTGGGACATACTGGGTAAGGTGTGCAACCAGCCCGTCTATCAACTTCTTGGTGGCGCTAGCCGCGAGCGTATTCGCACCTACAACACCTGCGCCGGGTACCGCTACGTGCGTAAGGCGCCAGGCGGCGGCGGGCTGCCGGTGGAGAATTGGGGCACTGAGGCGGCGGCAAGCCCCGGCCCATACGAGGATCTTGATGCCTTCATGCACCACGCGGACGACCTGGCGCACAGCCTGCTCGAACAGGGTATCACGGGCATGAAGATCTGGCCCTTTGATCCCTACGCCGAGGCCTCTGGCGGGCACGCCATCACCACCGAGGATCTCAAACGTGGGCTGGAGCCGTTTGCCAAGATCCGCGCGGCGGTCGGCGACCGCATGGAGATCATGGTGGAGATGCACAGTCTGTGGAACCTGCCCTGCGCGAAAAAGATCGCGCAGGCTCTCGAGGAATACGCGCCAACCTGGTTCGAGGATCCGGTGCGCATGGACGACCTGGACGCCCTGGTCGCGTTCGCGCGTTCCACACGGGTACCCGTCGCGGCAAGTGAGACCCTGGGCACGCGCTGGTCCTTCCGCGAGCTGCTCGAGCGGCGGGCGGCCGGCGTGGTGATCTTCGATCCGGCATGGGCCGGCGGCATATCCGAGGGACGCCGGATTGCCGCGCTGGCCGAGGCATACCAGTTGCCTATCGCGCCGCACGATTGCAGCGGACCGGTGGAATTCGCCGCCGTGGTACACCTCGCGATCAACGCACCCAACGCCCTTGTGCAGGAATCGGTCCGCGCCTACTATACCGGCTGGTATCGGGAGCTGGTAACCAACGTGCCGGAGGTGCGTGACGGCTGGGTCTATCCGTTGTCGGGACCGGGTCTCGGCACGGAGCTATTGCCGGAGGTGAGGAAACGAGGCGATGCGCACGGCCAAATCTCCCAGATTCAATAGGGCAGGGCTAGCAAGCCGCGATCCGTTGACAACAGACCTATTGCCATATAGAGTGCGTTACATTGGACGTATTCTGTATACAGAATATAAAACGTTGCCGGCGGCGATAGCGACGACGTTATCGTGCGGCTGCGTTCACCGGGCCGCGGTTTCGTTCTAGACAACCGGCCAAGCTGGAGAAGGGAGGTGAGATACCATCGGGTCAGGCACTTTCCGGCCGCGGTTGGAACTCCGGTTTCGTCGTACGAGGCGGCGATCGCTCATTAAAGCTGTCCTCAAAGCAGAGATAGGAATGCCTCATGCACGGTAAGTTTGCTCGCCCTGCCGCTATTGTTGGCGTGGCTGCCCTCGTTGCATTGTCCGTCCTTCAACCAGTGCGCCAGACGGCTTTCGCTCGCACCGCGGCCATGCCGCCGCTGCGCGCGCTCAGCCACGGCGCTCCCTATACCATCGCGCTCTCCAACTCGTTTATCGGCAATACCTGGCGCGTGGAGATGGAGAGCGAGTTCCGCGGCGCCTGTCAAATGCCGCCACTCAAGTCGATGGTCAAATGCACGGCTTACAATTCGGGGAACGACGTCTCGAAGCAGACCCAGCAGATCGATAACCTGATCTCCTCAAAGGTGGACGCGATCCTGATTGACGCCGCTTCGCCGACCGGCCTGAACGGCGTGATCGCGCAAGCTTGCGGCGCCGGCATCCTTGTCGTCTCGTACGATAACCAGGTCACCGCGCCCTGCGCCTTGCAGATCAACACGGACGAGGTAGCGTTCGGCAAGCAAATGGCCACCTACCTTGTCGCCGCCATGCACGACAAGGGCAACGGGGTGATGGTGACCGGCGTCGCCGGCACGTCCGCCGATCGTGACCGCAACACCGGCGCGATGGCGGTCTTCAGCAAGTATCCCGGCATCAAGGTCATCTCAAAGTACACCGGCATGTGGGCGTCCGACGTTGCCCAGCGCAATACCGCCTCGGCCCTGCCATCGCTGGGAAAGATTGACGGCTACTGGGTCCAGGGCGGCACCGATGGCGTGATCCGCTCTCTCCTCGCGGCCCATCGTCCGCTGGTGCCGTTTGCCGGCGAGGCCGAGAATGGCTTCCGCGAGTTCATGCTGCAATATAAGAGTAAGGGCTGGAAGGCCATTTCGGTCGGCCAGCCGCCCTTCATCGGCCTGGTTGCCCTGGAGTTGGCCCTGGAAGTGCTCGACGGCAAGCGGCCCAAGGGTAACGTCAGTATTCCCTTCCCGTTCGTGACCACCGACACGGTGAAAGAGGGGACGACTGCCTTCAAGAATCTGCCTGCCAGCTTCTTTGACGACTTCACCGACAGCGGGCCCAATGCCACGGTGATCATCTGCGTGACCGCGGCGACCAAGGGCACTCCGTGCCCAGGCTCCATCAACATCCGCCTGCCGAAGGCGTAGCCCGCTGCATCAACGGGGCGCCCGCGACGCGCGAAGGTCGCGGGCGCCTCCACTCACTCCCTGTCCTCCGGCTCATCTACGGCGTCCACTATCAATCCGGGAGGCGCGCGCGTGCCGAGCATAGAGGGAATGGCGATCTCCAAGTCGTTCGGCGGCGTGCGAGCGCTGCGAAACGCGTCCTTCAGCGCGATGCGTGGTGAGGGGCACGCTCTGGTCGGCGCGAACGGCGCCGGCAAGAGCACGCTGATCAAAATCCTCAGTGGGCTCTATCCGCCCGACACCGGCCAGGTGCGCGTTCAGGATCGCGACGTGTCTCTCGGCAGCCCGCAGGCCGCCCTTCGACTCGGCATCGCGACGGTGTTTCAAGAGCTGACGCTGCTCCCATATATGACGGTGGCCGAGAACCTGCTGCTGGGACGCGAGCCGCGCGTCTGCGGGCTGATCCGCCGGGGCTCGCTGCCGGACGCCGCGCAGGCCCTGCTCGACCGGTATCAGGTTGCCGACCTGAACCCCATGGAGTTGGTCGCGCACCTACCGCTGGGCCAGCGCCAGATTGTGGAGATCGTCAAGACGGTCTCGCGAAACCCCGAGATTCTGTTCCTGGATGAGCCGACCTCAGCGCTGGCCGAGGGAGAAGTAAAATGGCTATTCCAGTTGATTCACGACCTCCGCGGACGGGGCGTGTGCATGGTATTCACCTCGCATCGTTGGAACGAGATCAAGGGCATCGCCGATCGCATCACCGTCTTTCGCAACGGGGAAAGCGTGGGCATTTTCACCGGCGCCGAGCTGAGCGAGGAGGCAGCAGTCGAGTTGATGACCGGGCGGAAACTGGATATGCAGTATCCTGAGCCGGCAGCCCTGGCACAGCGGACCGCCGTCTTTGCCGGCAGCGACCTGACCGGCAGGGCATTGAATGGCGCGACATTCGCCGCCTATAAGGGCGAGATCCTGGGCATCGGCGGCCTGGCCGGGCAGGGGCAGCGCGATCTGTTTCTGGCCCTGTTTGGCGCGCAGCGTATTAAGTCCGGCACGATCGCGATCGAAGGGCGTACGGTAAAGCTGCGCAATCCCCGTGAAGCGATCCGCGCGGGCATCGCGCTCGTCCCTGAGGACCGCAAGACCGAGGGCCTATTTCTGCCACTCTCGATTCGCGCCAACCTGACCCTGCCGGTGCTTGGCCGCTTGACACGAGCGGGCATCATCAAGCGAAGCGCCGAGGAATCGATGAACCACGGCATCATCGAGCAGTTGGCGATCCGAACACCCAGCCAGGATCAGCCAGTGGGCGCGTTGAGCGGCGGTAACCAACAAAAGGTGCTCATTGGCCGTTGGCTTCTCTCTGGAGCCAGGATTTTGCTGTTTTACGATATTACGCGCGGCGTCGACGTTGCTACAAAGCATGACATTTACGAGCTGATGCTGCGCCTGGCCGGTCAGGGCCACACCCTCATTTTCTATTCCACTGACACCGAAGAGCTCGCTCACGTGTGCCATCGCGTGATCATCATGCGCGAGGGGCGCTTCGTGGCCGAGCTGGAAGGGAAGACCATTTCACCGGAAGCTATCGTGGCTGCCGCCATGCGCATTCACAGTCAGGAGAACATCGTGGTCGATGGCCTCGCGGCCGGGGCGCCGGCATGAGCATGCCGGCAGCGCGCAAGAGTGCCGGGCGCCGCTTCACCAGCGGCGCGCGCCTCCGCTTCTACAGCGCGCAGAACGTGCCCTTGCTTCTCAGCCTGGGTTTGCTGATCGTGATGATCGTGCTCTACTACGTGCTGTTCAATGTGCGCGAGGGACACGCTCCCGGCAACTTTGAGCTGACTACCACCAGCAATAACACGCTAACGACCGGCCTGGCGGCAATTGGCCAGACGCTCGTGGTCCTCACCGGCGGCATCGACCTCTCAGTTGGCGGCATCATCGACATGACCAACGCCTTTGCCGCCGGGCACATCGGCACCGGCGCCGGCTCGATTATCGGAGTCTCGTTCCTGGTGCTGCTCCTGGGCACCGCGGCCGGACTGGTCAACGGTCTTCTGGTAGCGTATGGCCGCCTGCAGCCGATTGTGGTTACCCTTGCCACGCTGACGATCTACCAGGGACTGGCGATCGAGATCCTGAATTCTCCGGGCGGCCAGATTCCGCCGAGTCTTACCACCCTGTTGTCCGGCACGGTCCCCGCCCTTGACCATTTGCCCAACAGCCTGGTTCTGCTTGTGCTGCTGGTGCTCGGCTGGCAGGCCCTGCGCCGCACCCGCTTCCTGACCACGCTATACGCTATCGGCAATGACGCGCGCGCCGCGCGCGCCAACGGCGCGCCCGTCCTGCGCGCCCGGCTTGGAGCGTACGCCCTGAGCGGCTTCTTCTCCGGCGCGGCGGGTCTCTACTTCGCCGCCGTCAATACATCCGGAGACGCGACCTCCGGTGATGGGTTCACCCTCACCTCGATCGCGGCGGTGGTGCTGGGCGGTGTCAGCCTGTTCGGTGGGCGCGGCAGCGCGGTCGGCGCCCTGGCGGGAGCGTTTATTCTCAACCTGATCCTGATCGTGTTGTTCTTTACGCCAATCGATCAGGAATATACCGACCTGTTCCAGGGTCTTTTCCTGATCCTCGCCGTCGTGGCGAGTGTGCTCGTCGGCCGGTTGCTGCAGCGCGGCCGCCAGGCGGCGTGAGGAGGAGAACGTGGCCACAAATGCCATGCCGGGCGGTCCATCCGCTGCTTCGACTCTCGCACGGCTGCGGCGACTGTCGCCGACGCTGCGCGCCGTGGCGCTCGCCTACATCGCGGATGTCGTTCTCTTTATCGTCGGCGGACTGCACACTTCGTCGTTCCTGCAGTTCAGCAACATTACAAGCCTGCTGCTGCTCTCATCCTTCGTCGGCATCGCCGCCGCCGGCCAAACGTTCGTCATCCTGATTGGCGGCATCGACCTCTCCATTCCCTGGGTGTTGAACGCGCTGGCGATCATGCTGACCACGCGCTCGCTGGGCCTCGACCACAACGTCTGGTGGGCCGTGCCGCTCGTCCTCCTTGCCGGCCTGGCCATCGGCACCGTGAACGCCCTTGGCATCGTCCTGTTCGAGGTGCCGCCGGTCGTGATGACCCTGGGCATGAACGGCATCATGCAGGGCGCGACGCTCGGACTGACGAGCGGCTTCACGTGTCCCGAATGCAACTCCTACGTACCGCCTTCCGTGCAAAACGCCTTCACCGGCACGAAGTTCCCGAGCGTGCCGAACGGACTGCTTATCTGGGGCGGTATTACCATCGTGGTCGGGCTGGTGCTGTCCTTCTCCACGCTTGGACGGCGCATCTACGCCCTGGGAAATAACCTGATGGCTGCCTACCTGGCGGGCGTCAACACGCGGCGCGTGACAATTATTGTGTACGCGCTGAGCGGATTGTTCGCGGCAATTACCGGCATCGCCCTGGCTGCGTTCGGTAGCCAGGCGACCCTGGGGATGGGCGACCCCTTCCTGTTCGCGAGCATCTCCGCCGTGGTGATCGGCGGCACCTCGATCCTCGGCGGCCGGGGACTCTATTGGGGTACGGTCGCCGGCGCGATTTTCATCACCGTTCTACCGGCGGTCTTGCTGCAATATCAACCGCCAAACCCAGACGCGGTGCGCAAGATCGCATCCGGCGTCGTGATCCTGGTCGCGCTCCTGCTCTACGGGCGCGAAGCGCGTGAAACATAGTTTTTGCGAAACGATCTCATATCGTACCCGAGAAAAGCATATCATGCGGCGCCGCGAGTCAGCGCGAGTCTCGGCGAATTCGTGCCCGGCGCCGTGCAGCGGCGTTGGCACTGTCGCGCCGCCCATCAGGTGATTGCATGGGCCGTCGCGTGGGCGTGACTCGCTCATTGCAGCGCGTTGAGATCCGTCACCAGTTGCTCGGTGCTGAACCCTTCTCGCACCGTTTTAAGGTCGAGAAAGAGCAGCGTTTGCGCGCACAACACCAACGGCATGGTGGCTGTAGTGATAATCAAGTTGACCACGGTATCGATCGGTTCGCTGTTGTCCGTGGCGTGCAGCACGATGGTATCGGTGAGGATGATCAGTAGCGCCACCGTGACCGTGGTAAGCACCAGCAGGCCAAGCGTCTTCCAGAAAAAACCCGCCGTCAGCCTGTAGCTTCTCAGGATTGACGAAACGTTTTGCCTCTCCAGGACGACCGCTTGCAAATACAGCGAGACTCTGACGCCGTAGAACAAAACAAGGATCATCGAGATCATCAGTAGCACCACGCCGAGTCCCGGCGACCCTGCCACCGTAGCCAACGTGGCGGGAAGCGTGCCGAGTACGACCAGGCCGATGCCGACCGCCAACGCGGACGCGATGGTCGGCGCCAGCCGTGCCAGTGCGGTCTTATAGCATCTCCGTATCGTGGTCGGGCGCTCCGCGTAGCTCTCGGCGACGGCGACGGCCAGAGCCGCGCCCATCAAGCTGTACTCGATCACGGATAGGGTGCCGCCGATCGCGAGCATCTTCCCAATGTCTTTCATGACATCTTCGACCGCTCCCGTAACCGCGGCCTGGTCCAGGTCGACGGTGCCGGAAACGCGGTCCGTGAGGTCCCTGAGATGCTGCACGTGTGCCTGGTAATTGGGCGTCGCTCTTGCGTTCGCGTAGGCGATCAACAGGGAAAACGGGACAACCACAATCGCCGCGATGCCGAAGAACAGGATGAAATGTCGCTTGAGAATCTGGAACGCGTCGTCGAGTAGCCCCGTCACGCTGACTGTCCGCGTGGTGTAGCTCGGACGATTTGGAAGGTTATACATCTCATCTCCCGCGCGCATCGGTATCGTGCTGTCATAGTAGCACGCCGCTTCTCGCCCCGGCGCGCCGGAAGTCGTGTGCTACACTACTGGCACCTCATTGTGATAGCTCTTACCCTGACCTGCCCGGAGATTTCCCACTCGATGAATGAAGAAATAACCAGTGTTCCCGACCAGATAACGCGCAAAAGCGAGAACTTCAACCAGTGGTATACGGATGTCGTGCGCAAGGCCGAGCTTGCGGACTATTCGGCCGTCCGCGGCTGCATGATCGTACGCCCGTACGGCTACGCGCTGTGGGAAAACGTGCAGCGCGCCCTCGACGACATGATCAAGGCGACCGGACATTCCAACATGTACTTCCCGCTGCTCATCCCCGAAAGCTTCTTGATGAAAGAAGCCGAGCATGTCGAAGGGTTCGCGCCGGAGGTCGCATGGGTCACGCACGCGGGCGGCGCCGAGCTGGAGGAGCGGCTGGCGATCAGGCCGACGTCAGAGACGATTATCTGCTCGACATACAAGCGCTACATCCAGTCGTGGCGCGATTTGCCCGTATTGGTGAATCAATGGGCGAACGTGGTGCGCTGGGAAATGCGCACCCGCTTCTTCTTGCGTACCACTGAGTTCCTCTGGCAGGAGGGCCACACGTTCCACGCCACCGCGGACGAGGCGGCGGAGGAAACGGACAAGATGCTGGGCGTGTACCGCACCCTCGCCGAGCAGTGGCTCGCGGTGCCCGTGATTTCGGGCCGGAAGACCGCCGGCGAGAAGTTCGCGGGCGCGGACTACACCATTTCGATCGAAGCGATGATGTCCGACGGGCGCGCGCTGCAGGCCGGTACCTCCCACAACCTCGGCCAGAACTTCACACGGGCGTACGAGATTGAATTCCAAACCCGTGACCAGGGTGTGCGCAGGCATCCCTACCAAACGAGCTGGGGCTTATCCACGCGGATCATCGGCGCCATCATCATGGCGCACGGTGATGAGGGGGGGCTTGTGCTGCCGCCGCGCGTGGCGCCCATCCAGCTTGTTATCGTGCCTATCGCGCGGAAGGCGGACGAACGCGCCCTGGTGCTTGAAAAAGTGGCGGAGATCGAACGCGCCCTGGGGGGGATTGCGCGTGTCAAGGTGGATGCGCGCGAGGAGCTGACACCCGGCTTCAAATACAACGAGTGGGAGCTAAAAGGCGTGCCGCTGCGCATGGAAGTCGGCCCGCGCGATATTGCGGCCGGGCAGGTCGTGCTGGCGCGGCGCGATCTGCGCTCCAAGGAGACGGCATTGATTTCGGAGCTTGAGGATCGCGTGCCCGCCCTGTTGGCCGAGAGTCAGACCAGCCTCATGCAGCGGGCGCTCGACCTTCGCCGCTCGCTGACCTTGTCGGTTGACGACTACGACATCTTCAAGCACGAGCTTGCGGCGCGGAACGTATTCCTTATGGCCCACCATTGCGGAGACCCGGCTTGTGAACAGGCGATCAAGGACGAAACCAAAGCCACGGCGCGCTGCATCCCGTTTGACGGGCCGCGCGAGGATGGCGTGTGCGTGCGATGCGGCGCGCCCGGACTGGGCACGCGCCTGGTGTTCGCGAAGGCATATTGACGAGAAGCGGTTCTAATCGGCCTCGGACCGCACGAGTGTGCCGCCGTTCCACAGCGCATCGAGCCGCCCATCCTCGAAGCTGAAATTTATTGCCTCCGACATCGCGTCGCGCAGCGCGTCCACCGTGGGAAGCTCCTCGCCCAGTTCCAGGGCGCCGCGGCGGTCGGATAACAGCCGGCTGGCGGCGTTCAGGATATCGACCAGCAACCTGCCGCGCAATTCGATTTCGTCAAGGACCGGCTCCGGCGTCTCGTCGTACGTGCCGGCACCGGCCGCCCGATCGTCAGCGGAACCGTCGTCTGGCGTCACCGGTGTCTCAAGCTGGTGGCTGCCCAGAATCGAGGTCCGCTCCACGAAGCCCTGGCGCGCGGTTTCCTCGCGGTTCTCGATCCGCATCCAGAGGTCTACCGCCGCGCCAAGGCGCAGCGGGTCGGGGACAAGAGCCAATCCAACCGGCCCCTCGTCGGCCCACTGGCCCTCGATTCCGGCATCCGCGCATAACTCGTCGAACGCATCATAGACCAGACGCTCGATTGCCTCATCCTGAAACATCGAAAACTCCTCAATAATGCCGCGGTCGAACACTCTGGACAGCGTATCCAAGCGGACGGCCGGAAGCAAATGGAGA
>JANWHV010000303.1 GCA_025450255.1 Chloroflexota bacterium
CCCGAGCAGCGGAGACCCCGCGCCTAGCAGGAACCCGCAATCGTACCAGTTACCACTCCTGGCGGTATCGAAGAAGGGATATTCGTGCCAGCCCCCAAAGGCATGGACGATCAGGACCACCCAGGCGGAGAGGCCATTCCAGAATCCCCACAGTACCTCTTGCCACCACATATCGCCCCCTCTCTCATTGTCGTCTTCATATCGGTACATGGCTATGGGTTGGGCTCCGTTATGGGCGAATCGCGACCTTGAGCACCGCATCTTCCTGATGGCTGAACAGACGGTACGCTTCCTCAATCTGGTCGAGCGAGAAGCGATGCGTCAGCAGCGGAGTGAGGTCGATACGATGGCGCTCCACCATGCTCATCAGCGAGCGCATGCGTTCCTTGCCGCCCGGGCAGAGGGTGTTGACGATGCACTGGTCGCCCAGCCCACCGATATAGTCGGTTGGCGCGATCTCCAGCGTTTGCGAGTAGATACCCAGCGAGGAGACCGAACCGCCTGGCCGGATAGCCTTGAGGCAGTTGTTGAAGGTCTGTGGCGTGCCGAGCGCCTCTATCGCGACGTCCACCCCTCTCCCCTCGGTCAACCGGCGGATCTCGGCCAACACATCCTGTTCCTTGAAATTGAGCGCCACATCGGCGCCCATCCGCTTGGCCATGGCGAGCCGCTCCGGGATAGCATCCACCACGATTATCAATCCGGCGCCCTTGAGTCGCGCGCCAAGCGCGGCACACAGACCGATCGGCCCCTGGGCAAACACGGCCACGCTATCGCCAATGGTGACGTTGGCCTTCTCCGAGGCGGAAAAGCCGGTGGAGGCGATGTCGGCGAGAAGTACGACTGCTTCGTCGCTGAGCGCATCGGGAATCGGCGTCAGATTGGCCTGCGCGTAGGGCACCCGTACATAATCGGCCTGGCAGCCATCGATGGAGTTGCCCAATCGCCAGCCGCCACCGGGCACCCAATGGCCGTCGTATCCCGCGCACTGGGCATACTGGCCCTTGAGGCAATAGAAGCAGGTGCCGCACGGCGTAATAGCGCCGACCAGCACGCGCTGGCCAATGTGATACCCAATCACACCTGGGCCGAGTTCGTGGATTATACCGACGGGCTCGTGCCCCAGAATGCGGCCGGGCGCTACCGGCCACTCCCCTTTGGCAATATGGACGTCGGTGCCGCAGATCGTGGTGAGCGTGACCTTCACCACGGCCTCACCGATACCGGCGGCGGGAATCGGCACCTCGTCGAGGTGTACCTCGCCTACCCCGTGGAATACCATCGCCCGCATCTTCTCGGCCATCAGACCGCCTCCCCTTCCGCACAGCCCCAAGCATTGCCTGGCAGTTATGCATCACTCGCAATGGGAGATCCCGCTACAATGGGCGGCGGGTCTCCTTCACACCTTCTAGCCTATGCTCGTCCTGTTACAGTCTGAAGGGCCGTCCGTCACTCAAAGGATGGCCAATGGGCTTCATTGCGCGTAGCGCCGGTAAAACCAGCGCTTGATCCCCTCGACCAATGCCAGGTAGCTGGTTACCGCGACCAGCAAGAAAACGAAGAAGCTGGCGGGCAGCGGCGTGAAGCCAAGCCAGGAGCCGGCCGGGGAAAAGGGAAGGAGGATGCCGACACCCACGCTCGTCAGCACACTCGCCAGCAGTGGCGTGCTGGGACGGCTCTTCCAGGGAGGGAGCGCGGTGCGGATCACCAGAATTACCAGCGTCTGCGTTGCCAGCGATTCCACGAACCAGCCCGTATGAAAGAGTTTCTCCGAACTGTGGAACAGCCACATCATGGCGCCAAAGGTCAGAAAATCGTAGATGGAGCTTACCGGCCCCACCACAAGCATGAATCGCTGAATGAAGAGGATGTTCCAGCGTTTGGGGTTCACCAGATAGGCATTGTCCACGCGATCGCCGGGTATGGTGAGTTGCGAGAGATCGTAGAGGAAGTTGTTCAGCAGAATTTGCAACGGCAGCATCGGCAGATAGGGCAGGAACACGACCGCGCCGGCCATGCTGAACATGTTGCCAAAGTTTGAGCTGGTGCCCATCATGATGTACTTCATGATGTTTCCGAAGCACTTCCGACCTTCAAGCACGCCGTCGTGGAGCACGCTCAGCGACCGCTCCAGCAAAATGATGTCCGCGGCGTCCTTGGCCACGTCTACCGCGCCGGCCACGGAGATACCGACGTCGGCGCCGTGGAGCGATGGCGCGTCGTTGATGCCGTCGCCCATGAATCCGACCACGTGGCCGCGCCGTCGCAGCGCCCGCATCACCCGGTTCTTCTGATCGGGCGAGACGCGGGCGAAGACGGCGGTGCGTTCCGCCAGCGGCCCAAGCGCTTCCTCGCTGACGTGTTCAAGATCGGTGCCGAGCACCATCGTCGACGCGTCCACGCCAACCTGCCGGCAAATCGACGCGGTGACCAATTCGTTATCGCCGGTCATGATCTTCACGGTCACCCCATCGCGCCCCAGAGCGGCAAGCGTTTCCGCCACGTCCTGGCGCGGCGGATCAAGGAACGCCGCGAAACCCGCCAGGGTAAGCTCTTGCTCGTCCGCGACCGCGTAGGCCGGCCGCGGCGCGATCGGCCGGTAGGCCACGGCAAGCACGCGGTAACCGGCCATGCTCAGGTCGCGAAACGTCGCCGCTGCCGCGGCATGTTCGCTTGCGTCGAAGGAGCAAGGCCGGCCGTCGCGCTCATAGTGCGTACAGGCGGTCAGCACACTCTCGGGCGCGCCCTTGGTCACCAGGGTGCAGCCTTGCGCGTCTCGCGCCACCACGGAGGAGCGCCTGCGGCTGAAGTCGAAGGGGATCTCATCCAACTTGACGTAATCACCGATATCGGGGTGCGCGTGTCGCACGATTGCCTCGTCAAGCGGGCTCTTGATCCCTGATTCGAAGGCACCGTTGAGAGCCGCGAACAGCAGCACGCGTTCCTGTTCCTCGCCGGAGGCGTCGACGTAGCGCTCAAGGGTAATACAGCCGTCGGTGAGCGTTCCCGTCTTGTCGCTGCACAGCACGTCCATAGAGCCAAAATTTTCGATTGCCGCCAGGCGCTTGACGATGACCTTATGGCGGGCCATGCGCACCGCCCCACTGGAGAGGGTGACCGACATGATCATGGGGAGGAACTCGGGCGTCAGGCCCACGGCGAGGGCGATAGCGAAGAGGAGCGAATCGATCGCCGGCGCGTGTTTGATCCCAGCGTTGACCACAAAGACAAACAGGACCAGAAACGTCACGGTGCGCATGATCAGCATGCCGAAGCCGCGGGTGCCGCGCTCAAACTCGGTGGGGGGCGGCCGCTTTGCCAGGTGCTGGGCAATGTGCCCGATCTGCGTGCGCGCGCCCGTCTCGACCACCAGCGCGGTAGCCGTGCCACTGATCACCGAGGTGCCGAGGAACAGCGCGTCGCCGGCGTCGGCCAGGCCGCGCTCGCCCGCTGACCGGATCATGGTTTTCTCGGCGGGCAGTGACTCGCCGGTCAAGGTGGCCTCATTCACGAAGAGATCGCGGCTATCGAGCAACCGCGCGTCGGCTGGCACCAGGTCGCCGGCGGCGACCCGCACTACATCGCCAGGAACGATCTCGCGTTGCGGCACGTCGCGCCAGGCGCCATCCCTGATAACGGTAGCAGTGGTGACGACGGCGCGGCGCAAATTGTCGGCGGCGCGTTGGGAGCGGTAGGCCTGGAAAAAGTTCAAGGCGACGCTCAACAGCACCATCACGACAATCAGGGCGGCGTTCAGAAATTCGCCCACAACGCCCGACACCACGGCGGCGAACAGGAGGATCAGCACCAGCGGATTGGTGAAGAACAAGAGGAATTCGACCAGGGCGCGCTGCCCATGGACACTCAGCGCATTTGGCCCCGCGGTATCGAGGCGGCGCGTAGCCTCCCCTGTTGAAAGGCCGGCGGCCGTGCTATTGACCGCCGTGTAGAGATCCGCCAGCGGCCTATCCCAGAATGGAACATTCGCCTCACCGACCTCGACCAGCGGCCCAGGGCGTGCCGGGTCGCGCGTGGGCGCTGGTACGCGCTCCTCAGGCGTGGCTCCATTTCGCGGCATACGCACGCTCCCCATCTGCTAGCCGGCGCTATGCGCATCGCTCGTTGGGCCACATAGATCTGGGCGCTGATCGCTTCCATGGAATACCTCCGCGTTCCCAACGCGCAACCGGTATCCCCCCGGCCTTGCCATCACTCTTCGTGACGATGCCATGATCGGTCACGCCACCGTTCGAGGTTACATGTTCACCGCCTGTTAGCTCCACGGTGTGGCAAACAGGTCGAAACCATAGTGCGGGGCGATACGGGCTGTGGCGCCGGCATCGTCGCAAAATACTGCCTGGAACAGGTCGTCGACGATTGCAGGGGTCAACGCGGCGCCCGTTGCCTGCACTTTCCAGCGGGCCGGCTTCGTATCGACGGTGGGTACCACATATATTGCTGACTGGGCGCCGCCGGCTTTGATGTATACGCCCCCGAACAGGTGGCCGTCATGCAGGGGCAGCGTGATGAAGAGCCAGAGGGTGCGCTCAATGCCGTGCTGAGCAGGGCAATAGTAGCAACGCGCGCCCACATCATGCCGCATCCGGATGGCGGCAGGCCATCCTGTCCACAGTCGTTTCCCATTCGCGCGGACCATAGCCTGCTCGAACATCGCGCCAAGTTCGCTTGTGGCCCGGATGAGCTTGAGCGCATGCGTATCGGGCTCCGCCGGGAGCCCTCCCTGGTTTTCCAGGATTAGATCCACGGCCTCCTCCGCGTCGTATGCAACGGTAGAGTGGGCTATGACACGCATTGCCTGTCTCCTTTCCTGGCGCCGCCCTGGCGAACCCAGAGATCCGGGCATTTCCGCGGGTGCCCGTTGCCCCCTGCTTCGATAGTACGCGTCATATCCGGCGGCTATAACGGGCGAACGGCCTCGAATGAGGGGCCGGAAGACACCTTACGCTCAACTGACGCGCTTGGGGGTGCCGTGGTCCTCGTCGCCGGGCAGGATCAACACCGGTATCTCGGCGTGATGCAGCAACTCGCGCGCCACGCTGCCATACATGAGCCGGTCAAGGCCATGGCGCCCGTGGGTGACCAGCACGATCAAGTCCACATTTTCAGACTTCGCGGCTGCGAGAATTTCAGCGGCGGGGGCGCCAAGCACGGCGCGTGTGCGCCAGGCGCCACGCGAGTGGTGAGCGGCGCCGGTGGCGTTCAGGTATACTTCCGCGTCCTGGAGGTGCTGCTGGGTCTGGTGGTCGGCGTCGGTGTAGAGCTGAGCCGCCCCATTACCCATCAGGCCCGGGACGTATGGTGGCGTGACCGGCGCCACGACCTGAAGCAGTATCAACTCGGCTTCGTCGCCAATCTGCTCGCGTTCCAGGTAGGCCAGCGCGGCCTCGGCAAACGAAGTGCCATCCAGCGGCGCCAGGATTCGGCGATACGGCGTGTTCGCCGCCTCAGCGGGCTTTTCCTGGGCGCGGGTGATCAAGATGGGCGCGCGGGATCGCCGCAGCACCGCTTCGGCGACCGAGCCCAGCAGAACATGGCGCAGGCCGCTTCTACCGTGCGTGCAGATGCTTATCAGGTTTGCCGCCTGCATCTCGGCGGCGAACAGGATCGCCGCCACGGGATCGCTTGGAACAACGTCCATGCGTGCCGTGAACCCTTCCCGCGTCAGGTTGTCTTGAACGGTGCTAAGATATTCCCTGGCTTCCCGCACCGCGGCACGGTCCGCATCCTCGATCCTTGTATCTGTCGCGAAAAACGGCACGCCACGCACCAACGACAAGGCGGCGCCCGTCTGTTTGGCCAGGCGGCGCGCCGAAGTCAGTCCCTGCTCGGCCATGGGTGAGCCATCGAGCGGCACGAGGATTGTCTGCATCCTGATTCTCAGGTCCTTCCGTTAACCCTCCGGGCGGATGACGCCTGCGTCGCACGCGCCTCCGCGGCGAGGGGCGCCGGTGCTCCTCAGCAGCTCCCATTATCGCG
>JANWHV010000304.1 GCA_025450255.1 Chloroflexota bacterium
CTGTACGGAGCAAGCGACCCCAGGCCGACGAGCAGGAATGTGCCGAGCGCGACGCGCGCCGCTCTGAAATGACGACGGGAATGATGACCTTGAACACCTGTCATAGCGACCCCCTAAAAATTCGTGGACTAGCGCGGCGAGCGAAGCCGGCCTATCGGCGCGATGAACGCCCTCGCGCTGGTTAGCGGCGCCGCCGCGAACTCAAAACGATCGATGCGCCCGGATTATCCATTGACGCATATATCGGGCCAGATACCAGATCCTGCTTGCTAAAGCCGCATCCTCCAATCCGCTTGCCGCGCCATGAAGAGAGAATGCTGCAATGATAGGCGGTTACACCAGGCTTGCGCAATATCCAGCGCGGATCGCGCCGCCGCGCGGCCCCTCCGGTTACCGGCTGGTGCGGTATGCTGACTGACACCGGATCGGACGCGACATTCCTGGGGGCGTGTCGCGGTAATCGTCTCCGGACTCGGATAGTGCCGTCCGTGTGCTCGACGCATCAGAGGTAGGGGAACGATGAAGCTTACCGCCCAGGATGTGATGACCCGCCATGTGATCACCGTATCAGCGGATACCCAGGTTGAGGATGCCGCCGCTCAGTTGGCGCGTCATCGGATTACCGGCCTGCCGGTGCTCGATACGTCCGGATCGGTGATCGGCATGATCAGCGACTTCGACGTGATCGGCAAGCAGGGCCGCCTCGTCAACGACATTATGACCACCCAGGTGATCAGTGTCTCCCCGGACACGGACCTGGAGGAGATCGGGCATATCCTCACCGGCAAGCATATTCGGCGCCTTCCCGTGGTCCAGGCGGGAAAGCTGGTGGGCGTGGTCAGCCGTGGCGACCTGATCAAGCGCATCGCCCAGCGCTGGACGTGTACGGTGTGCGGCGTTCAGACCAGCGGCCCCACCGCTCCCGCCCAGTGCGGCGGCTGCGGCGCCGACGGCGCCAAGCTCAGCCTCGTCGACGAGCCGCCGATGATGTACAGGGATATGTAAACGCCTAGTCCGTAGGAGCCCTTACGACGCGACATCGACCGTTGGTGGATGTTTGTTGGCGCTAGACTGCTAGGATCAGGGCTTGGCGAGGATTTCGTTCCAGGCACGGATATGCCAGTCGCGCACCACGCCGTTCAGCACAAACGGATCGCCGCCGGCGAACTCCTTGGCGGCCTCGCGCGTGGTGAAGACGGCCATCGATCCTTCCTCCTGAGGATTGCCGAATGTGCCGATCATCAGCAGCGTGCCGCGCGCGTGGAAATCGTTGAGACGGGCGCGGTGCGCGGGATAATGAGCAGGCGCCTTCGCGGCGACGTTTTCCGCGGATTCGTACAACAGCACGTATTTCATTGCGGTCCTCTTACTAAACACGAAACAACTGAAAGTTCATGCCGGAGCCTGCTCACGATCCGGCAGTGGTATAGGGCGGGGTGGCACGGGCGAGGATTGAATGATCGACGTGGTCGTGATGCCATGAAGCAAGAAGCGGTCAAGGATACGGTCGAGCTGATCCATGGCCGGGAGGTAGACCTTGAGGATGAAGCAGTCTTCCCCGGTTATGCGGTGGCACTCGACCACTTCGGGAATGCTACGCGCGAGCTCGGCAATCTTCGGCAGATGGCCGGAGATGGGCCGAATGCGGATGTACGCGCCGATCGATAGGCCGAACGCCATGGGATCGAGATCGAGGCGGTAGCCCTGGATCACCCCAGCCTCCTCCAACCGCCGCACTCGCTCGGTCACGGCGGGCGACGACATGCCGATCCTGCGTCCCAGTGCGGTCATTGTTAGCCGCGGGTCGCACCGCAACTCCTCCAGCAGCCGCAGGTTAACCGTGTCGAGCAATGGGCTTGGCGGCCCATACGTAAAGAGCCGTTTCTCCTTCAGTTCTATAGCCATTCGGCGAGATCCTCCTTAAAGATGCCATGTATTGTGCATGCCAGACGTTTTACCATAAGGCGATGGCAGGCGTCACGTTCGATGCTCACGGCGCGCGGCGGGAGAAGTCCGACCCGGCAGCGGCAATCCCACCGCACGCCTATTTCCTGGTGAGCGCCGTCTTTCATTACCTTGGCCCGGCCTTCGCCGTACTGCTTTTCGCCCATGTTTCCGTGCTCGGCGTCGCCTGGCTGCGCATTGCCACGGCCGCGCTGGTCTTCGCCGTCTGGCGCCGCCCCTGGCGCTGCTTCGCGGCGGGATCGTGGCCGCAACGGCGACTGGTCCTGGCAATGGGCGGCGTGCTCGGCGCTATGAACGTCTGCTTCTATATGGCTATTGCCCACTTACCGTTAGGGACCGTGGGAGCAATCGAGTACCTTGGGTCGATCGTGCTGGCCGCGGCCGGCGCTCGGACAGGGCGAAATGCCTGTGCGCTGGCGCTGGCCGTGGCCGGGGTGTGGGTGCTGACGGACGTGCGGCTTGGCGCTCAGCCGTTGGGGTTCGCCTTCGCCTTCGCCAACTGCATCCTGTTCATGGTGTATGTGATGCTTGGCCACCGCATTGCGCGCAACGGCGGCGCGGCGGGCATCGAACGCCTGGGGGCCGCCATGCTGGCCGCGTTGCTGATCGTCACGCCGATCGGGCTCGTGGGCGCCGCGCCGGCTGGGGCGCATCCGGCATGGCTGCTGGCAGGTATTGGGGTTGGCGTCTGCTCGTCGGTCGTCCCCTACATCTGCGATCAGCTCGCCATGGCGCGGCTGCCGCGCGCGACCTTCGCCCTTATGCTCTCGCTTTTGCCCGCGTCCGCCGCTATTGTGGGCGCCGTCGTCCTCCGGCAGATCCCGCGGCCGATCGAGATCGCCGGCATCGCTCTCGTCGTGTGTGCCGTGGCGGTACATCAGGAGCGCGAGGCTTCGGCCTAGGGTCGCTCGCCGAGCTGCCGGCGCAGCCGCTCGATCTCCTCGCGCTCGCGCGCAAGGGCTTGACGCTGCTCCTCCAGGGTTTCGCCGATCTCCTCTTCGGTCGGCATGGGGCTGCCATCGGCGAGATAGATCCGGGCAAGGGCGCCCTCCAGGGCAAGGGCAATCGGAAGCGGCTCGCTGTAGCGTCGCCCGTCCGCTGCCGGCTCCCAGGCGTGAAACGTGCCCTCGACCAGGCGCCAGCCGCGAATACCTTGCGGCAACATGGCGTAGGTCGGATCGAGGATCAGGTATTCCGCCGCCCCCACGTGCCCATAGCTGTAGCCCTTGCCCCGCTCCAGGTTCATGTCGGCTTTGTAGGTCGACTCGCTCAGTACCTCGACGATCAGCACGGGCGGTCCGTCGGCCGCTTGCGAGAACGATCCGCGCAAGGGGTCGATGGCGTGGCGGAACACGAAGAGGTCGGGATAGGTGCGGTGCGCGGATCCGTCGGGACGCCGGCAGCCCAGGTATTCAAGCTGGGTCAGGGCGCGCCAGGGGCTTGGCTCGCCCCGCGCTCGGCCCACCCGCGCCGCGCCGTTGATGCCCAATCGCAGATTGACAATGGTGGTCTGGTGGAGGTCGGTCCCCAAGATGCTCTCCTCGGTGTCGTCCGGCGGCCATGCCTCCACCGAGGAGAGCGGCCATCTCTCGGCCTGTCGTTCGATTGCCATGATCCTGCCTCCTCGGCTCATTGTACACCCGAGATCGGGATGCTTCGCGCCGAAACCCGTATTGTTGCCGCCGCCGCGATACAAGGGAGCGGCGGACCTCTCTAGACATCGTGGCTGAGGCCCTGGGCGCGGGCTGAGCGATAGAGGGCGTCGACGGCGCGCATGTTCGCCACCGCGTCCTCGGCCGGATAACGCGGTGGCCGGCCTTCGATCAGGCACGAGGCGAATTCCTCGGCCTCAAGCTGGTACTGGTCAACACCGGGGATAATCTCCTCGTGGCGGCCCTGGGCGTCGGTGACGATCACCAGGGTCGGGTCCGGGTTCGGTACGAAGGCCGTGGGCGCCTCGATCGTTCCCGTAGAGCCTACCACCATGTACCATCCCTTGCCGGCGGCCCGGAAGCCGCAGTCAAATGTCGCGGCGCGCCCGCCCGAAAACGTGAGAGCGCCGGCCATGGCGATCTCGACGCCGAACTCGGCCCGGAAGTCCCAGGTGGCCGTGGCCGTGATGGGCTCTTCGCCAAACAGCAGTCGCGCCGCGTTGACGCAATAGCAACCGACATCCATCAGGGCGCCGCCGGCCAGATCGGCTTGCAGCCGTACATTTGCGGGGTCCAGTGGACTCAGATTGAAGGTGAAGGCCGTGCGCAGGGCGCGAAATTCGCCGATAGCGCCGCCGTCGATCAGGGCGCGGACCCGCGCATGTTGCGGATGGAAGCGGTACATGAATGCTTCCATCAGCAACACGTTCCGCTGCTTGCACGCCTCCACCAGCGACGCGGCTTCGTTCGCGTCACGGGTGAGGGGCTTCTCGCATAGCACAGGTTTCCCGGCCTCGGCGGCCCGGAGCGTCCATTCCGCGTGCATGGAATTCGGGAGCGGGTTGTAGATTGCATCCACCGCCGGGTCGGCCAGCAGTTCCGCATAGGAGGCGTGGACCCGTGGGATTCCCAGCTTCGCCGCTACCCGCGCGGTGCGTTCCCTGTCCCTACCGGCAATCGCGGCCACCACGCCGTTGGCGGAGGCCATTGCTCCGGGTATGAAGCGATGGACGCCGATCCCCGCCGTGCTCAAAATACCCCACCGCACGGGATTGCTCACTGCCATGCGCCTGCTCCTCTCCAATCACACAGCCCGTTGGCCGTCCCGGCCGATCAAGCAAACAAAAGAATACTTTGCGGCGAGTGCATTCTCCCGTAGACGAAGCGGATGAATTCATCATGCATGCCATGAGGCATCCGCTCCCAGGCGGCGGCGACGCTCGGCTCACCTTGCCAATACGAGGTGATGAGGGCGCAGCGCTGTGGCGCTACGAGGAAGCCCAGCCGGTTTGCCACCCAGCCCTCGCCACCGGTCAACGCCCATTCCCGCAGCCACGCCTCGACGCGTGGCACGGTCCAGCCCAGGGCGTGCAGCCGCCAGGCCGCGGCGGTGCCCAGGCCCGCGTGGTACCGATTGAGCACCGCGTGCAGCCGGTCGTCGTCCGAATCGACCCAGTCGAGCAGGTAGAGCCCGTAATCGGCGATCCCCTCGAAGGTGCAGGAACTGGCCGAGTTAACCAGCGACAGCAGACCATCGGCCGGCGCCGACCCCTCGCTATACCAATGCTCGCGCAACTTGAACTGCAGATAGTGGCC
>JANWHV010000305.1 GCA_025450255.1 Chloroflexota bacterium
AGGCGTATGCACACCATTGTCGATCGTGTGCTCGAGGACGTTAACTTCAGCGCGAGAGACCATCCCGGTGACAAGATCACGGTAGACGCCGAGAATGTGAAAGCGCAGTTGGCGGAAGCACTCGAGAATCCCGACTTGAGCCGGTATATTCTGTAGCTGCTACCCATATCGCCCGTCGAACGCTCGGCCGAGACCTGGACGGACGAATGTGATCGCATGTCCGTTTGCCGGGCTTTCGAGGCTTTGCTACACTCTATAACTGGCTCCAAATACACACGTGGGCTGATCGCGCCTAGGTTGCCCTGACACGGGTATGCGCGCGGGAAGACGCCTACGGAGGAACGAAACCTAACGAGAGGGCATACATCCATGGCAGTTGCAAGCATGCGCCAGCTCCTGGAAGCTGGTGTCCACTTTGGCCACCAGACCCGGCGCTGGAACCCAAAGATGCGTGAGTTCATTTTCACTGAACGAAACGGCATCCACATCATCGATTTGCAGCAGACCGTCCACTTGCTGCAAGACGCTTATGATTACTCGCGTGCATTGGCTGAGCAGGGTAAGACAATCCTATTCGTCGGCACAAAAAAGCAAGCCCAGGAAGCAGTCGCGGACGAGGCACGCCGTTGTGGCATGTATTACGTGAATCAGCGCTGGCTCGGCGGCATGCTTACCAACTTCTCAACCATTCAACAGCGACTACGCCGCATGATCGATCTGGAGAACCAGATCAAGAACGGCGAGCTAACGCGGCGGACCAAGCGCGAGGGCCTCAAGATTCAGGAAGAGGTCGCCAAGCTCAACCGTATCCTTGGCGGCGTTAAGGGCATGCATCGATTACCCGATGCCGTGTTCATCATCGACACTAAGAAGGAACGTCTGGCGATTCAGGAAGCAACTCGTCTGGAGATACCGGTAATCGCCCTCCTGGACACGAACTGCGACCCGGATGAGGTGCAGTACCCAATTCCGGCCAACGACGACGCCATTCGCGCCGTACGTCTGCTTACCAGCAAAATCGCCGACGCAGTCATCGAGGGCAAGCAAGCCCGTGAGTCGGCGAACGCGGACCTTGACGCAATTCCGCCCGGCACGTCGTTCAGCTTCGCGCCTACTCCAGATGAGCATGACGGGGCAAGCGCTGGAGCAGACGATAAGGCAGCGGCGGCCGCTATCGACGAGAGCGAATTGGACTTTGCACCACCCGCCATTGACGTCGAGGCAGATGAGCCTGTCGTGGCCACGGCTGAGCCTTCCGTCGCCGCGGAGTAATATACGTACCGGATTTCCCGACGCTGACGCGCGGGACATGCAGACCGAAGGGACGGAGAGCAATGCAGATTTCCGCGCAGACGGTCAAGGAGCTGCGCGATCGGACCGGCGCCGGCATTATGGACTGCAGAAAGGCGCTTACCGAGGCTGAAGGCAGCATCGCCAAAGCTGAGGCTTTGTTACGGGAGAAAGGCATGCGGGGACCGAAAGATCCCACGCGCGCAACTCGGCAGGGTCTGATCGAGAGCTATAAACACCCGGGCGGCCAACTCGGCGCGCTGGTCGAACTCAATTGCGAAACCGACTTTGTCGCGCGAACGGACGACTTCCGTCAGTTGGCGTATGAGATTGCGCTGCATGTCGCCGCCGCCGATCCGAAGTATCCAAATCGCGAATCCATTCCTGAATCCGCGATCGAGGAGCAAAAGGCAGCGTTTACCGAGCAGCTTCGCCTATCCGACACCTCGGAAGAAGACCTTCCGGCGAAGCTGGAGGCGCGCTTGGCGCAGTGGGTGCAGGAAGTCGCGCTGCTCGATCAGCCGTATGTCCGCGACCCGAAGAACACCATCAAGCAGCTGATTCTGAGCATCGGCGGTAAGACCGGCGAGAATATCCGCATCGGCCGCTTCGCGCGCTTCAAGGTTGGGGAATAGGTTCTCCATGTATCGACGAGTCCTGTTGAAGCTTAGTGGGGAAGCACTGGTCGGACAGGTTGGCTATGGCATCGATCCCGCGGTTGTCAGGCGCATCGCGAGCCAGATCGCTCGAGTGCGCGAGCTTGGCGTCGAGATCGCCGTGGTGGTTGGGGGCGGAAACATTTTCCGTGGTCTCGCGGCAAGCTCGCTCGGCATGGATCGGGCGACCGCGGACTATATGGGCATGCTCGCAACTGTGCTGAACGCGCTTGCTCTCAAGGATGCGTTAAGCCAGGTGAATGTCGATATACGCGTACAGACCGCTATCGGCATGGATTCAGTGGCCGAGCCATACATCCGGGGCAGGGCGCTCCGGCATCTGGAAAAAGGCAGGGTCGTGATCCTGGCCGCCGGCACGGGCAATCCGTATTTCACCACCGATACAGCGGCGGGCTTGCGCGCGATAGAGCTGAAGTGCGAAGTATTGCTTAAGGCCACCAAGGTGGACGGGATTTACACCGCCGATCCGGCCATCGATTCGACAGCCACGCGATATGATAGGCTGGACTATTATACGGCTCTGGAACGCGAACTCCAGGTGATGGACAGCACGGCATTCGCCCTGTGCAAGGACAACGGCTTGCCTATCATTGTCTTTAATCTTGATGGTCCGGACAATATTGAGCGAGCCGTACTGGGCCTCGAAGTCGGGACTCTAGTTGTGGCGGGTGAGCGGATACTGAGCAGCTAACGATGAACTGCCTATCAAGGAGGTACGCGCGTGGCGACAATCCAGGAACTTCTTGATGAAGGCGATCGTCGTATGCGCAAGGCCATTGAAGTCCTGATGCAGGATCTGGCCAGCGTGCGCACGGGCAGGGCGTCAGCAGCGCTTATCGATACCGTCCCGGTTGAATATTACGGGACCGCGACTCCGCTCAACCAGCTAGCGTCGGTTTCGGTGGCGGACGCGCGATCGCTATTGGTTACGCCATACGACCGGTCGGTGATGCCCGACATCGACAAGGCGATTCGCAAGGCTGACCTTGGCCTCAACCCGTCGAGCGACGGCACCGTTATGCGGGTCGTCGTACCGGCGCTGAATGAAGATAGACGCCGCGACATGGTGAAGGTCGTGCACAAGAAACTCGAAGAGCACAAAATCGCGGTCCGCAATGTGCGCCGCGAAGTGCACGATAAACTGAAGGTCATGGAGAAGGATAAGTCGGCTTCCGCGGATGATGTGCGGCGCGCGAGCGATCGGCTACAGAAGATCACGGACCATGCAATTGCCGAAATGGACACTCTTGGTTCCGCTAAGGAGTACGATGTCATGGCCGTCTAGGCCGTGGCGCGATCGACGGCCTTGAATGCGAGTCAGGAACGCGGGAGACACGTGTGAGTTCTTCGAACAAGCCTTTGGACGCCGACCAGGGCAACGTGGTTTCCCTCGCGGACGCGCGCGTCGAGGAGGCGCCCACGGATCCAGCCGCGGCGGCGTCTCCTGAGGCGGAGCCCATCCAGGGCAACCTGGTACCGAGGCACGTGGCCATCATCATGGATGGAAACGGGCGCTGGGCACAGAGCAGGCACATGCCGCGACTCGAAGGCCACAAGCAGGGCGTCGATAATATCCATCGCATCGTGCCCTGCGCGATCGATCTGGGCATTGAAATCATGACGCTCTACGCGTTCTCAACCGAGAACTGGGGTCGTCCGCGCGATGAAGTAAGCGGCCTGATGCGGCTGTTCACGCTCATTAGTCGTAGAGAGACCGCAAATCTGCATCGACAGGGCGTCCGCGTGCTACACATCGGATCGTTGGAGGGTGTCAGCCCGCCGCTTGCGCGCGCCATAGAGGACGCGGTGGTTTTGACCCGCGCGAACACGCGCATGCAGCTTAACATTGCTTTTAACTACGGCGGCAGGGCGGAGATAGTGCGTTCGGTACGCGAGATCATGGAACTTGGCGTCAAGACCACTGACGTAACGGAAGACTTGATCTCCAAGCACCTGTACACGGCGGGCGCGCGTGACCCGGATCTGATAATTCGCACGGCGGGCGAAATGCGCCTGTCTAATTTTCTACTCTGGCAGGCGGCATACAGCGAGTACTACGCCAGTCCGAAATTCTGGCCTGAGTTCGGGCCCGCGGACCTTCGCCTCGCGGTCGAGTCGTATGCCGGGCGCAAGCGAAAATATGGCAAGCTCTAAACCGCCGGCCGGAAGCTATTCCGGCATCCGGCCCTGTCCGGGTGCGCCTGGATACTCGGGCGGATTTCTCGCGCGCGGACGCCGCTACCTGACTCATGCTTCACTAGCCGCCCAAACGTGAAGCAGCGCGTCGCCAGCGCGGCCGTGCTGCTCCCGATCGCCGTGCTGTTGGTGGTTCTAGGCGGCACGCCCTTTTTCGTCGGTATCACGGTGATGTGCCTGGCGGCCCTGTGGGAGCTAACTGCCCTGCTCGGCGCCATGACGCCGCACACAGCCACGACCGTGTGGCGCTACTTCGCCATAGTTGGAGGGGCCGGCTTGTTATTCGGCGTGTTCTATGGTCGATATCATGCGCAAGCGCCGCAGGTGGCCATAGCCTGTGTTCTGGTGCTGAGCCTAATCGGCCTGCTATTTGGTGGTCAGCCGGCACACCGGGTCATTCAGTGGGCGGCGGGCGCGGCGTCGATTGCCTACATCGTGGGACTTGGCGCCCACTTCATCCTGTTGCGGGAGGCGAGCCATGGCCTTGGCTGGACGCTGCTTGCCTGCGCGACAACGTGGTCCACGGATATTGGCGCGTATTTCGCAGGCCGCCAATATGGGAAGCGGCCATTTTTCCACTCGATCAGCCCCAAGAAAACGCTTGAGGGCGCCATCGGCGGCCTGGTGGCGGGAATCATCGCGGCGATGCTCGTGATTGGCGTCGCCGGTCTGCGGGTGCCGTTACTAAAAGGATTGTTGATTGGCGCGACGGCGAGCGCGGCGGCGCAAGCGGGCGACCTGGTCGAGTCCCTGGTCAAACGCGAGGCCGGTGTCAAGGATTCCGGTACGCTCATACCAGGGCATGGCGGCGTATTGGACCGCATTGACAGCCTGCTCTTTGTCATTGCGGTCGTGTATTACTGTCGATTGATATTCGCGTGAAGCGCATTGTGGTATTGGGCAGCACTGGCTCGGTTGGCGCCCAGACGCTCGACATAGTCCGTCGATTCCCCGAAAAATTGCAGATTATCGGTTTGGCGGCCCGTCGGCAGGAGATGCTGGCCGCGCAGGCTCGAGAATTCGCCGTTCGATATGTCGCGTTTGGCGAACGCACGGAGAACAGCCCGGCCTTGCCCGCGGGTGCAACGGTAATCGAGGGTCGGGCACAGCTCGAGGAGATCGCCGCGCTGCCCGAGGCCGACCTGGTCGTCATGGCAACGGTTGGACGCGCGGGGTTGCCGGCGACTCTCGCGGCGCTACGGGCGGGAAAAACGGTCGCGCTCGCCAACAAGGAAGTGCTCGTAATGGCGGGCCATATCGTACATGAGCTAGTCCTTGCGCACGGTGGCCGAATCGTGCCCGTGGATAGCGAACACAGCGCCCTCTGGCAATGCCTTGTCGGCGAGGATACGCAGGCAATCCACGAGCTGATTCTTACGGCGTCGGGTGGAGCGCTCCGCGCCTTGCCGCGAGCAGCGTTGAGTCGCGTGACCGCGGCCGATGCGTTGCGCCATCCGAATTGGTCGATGGGAACCAAAGTCACGATCGATTCAGCCACGCTCATGAACAAGGGCCTGGAAGTTATTGAGGCGCACTGGCTGTTTGAATGTCCATTCGACCGCATCAGGGTAGTGATGCACCCGACAAGCGTCGTACACTCGCTCGTCCAGTTCGTGGACGGCTCGGTCAAAGCGCAGCTAGGACGGACCGACATGCGCCTGCC